>NZ_JBEXXN010000024.1:0-97137 GCF_040630445.1 Streptomyces sp. NPDC005805 | reverse complement strand
ACATGACGGTGATCTTCGCGAACTCTCAGACCGCGAAGATCACCACCGTCGACTACAAGCAGCAGTTGATCAATTACCCAACACTTTCTCAGGCCGCCGCCTCCAGACGGAGGTGCCAGCGGCCGGGGCTGCCGGTGAGGGTGACGGTGGACAGGGGGCGGACGTCGACCTGCCAGTACATCGAGGGGTGGGCCCGGAGAGCGTAGACGAACGCGGCGCGGACCACCGCCGGTTCGGCGACGGCGACGATCGCGCCGCCCACGTCGCCGGGCCGGGTGTCCAGCCAGCCCCCTATCCGGGAGATGAAGGTCAGCAGCGGCTCCCCGCCGTGCGGCGCGCTGCGCGGGTCGGAGAGCCAGGCGTCGACGGCGTCCGGTTCGCGGGCCGTGACCTCGGCCAGGGTCCAGCCGCGCCAGCGGCCCATGTCGCAGTCGCGCAGGGCGGGCTGGGCGATGGGCGCGAAGCCGAGGGCCTCGCCGGTGGCGCGGCTGCGGGTGGTCGGCGAGCAGTAGCGCAGCTCGGCGGAGCTCAGCGGCACGAGGGCGTGTGCGGCGAGCTGGACCTCGTGCCAGCCCGCCTGGTCCAGCGGCCGGTCGTCGTCGAACCGCTCGGTGAGCAGCGAGGAGCTGCGCGCCGCGGCGACCAAGGTGACCCGGACACTCATGGCGTGATGGTGCTGGTCGGCGGGCCCCTGGTCAAGGGGTCGCCGGGGCCGGGACGGCGCCCGGTCGGCGGGACGGCACCTGGCCGGCGGGGTCAGCGCGACGGCCCGGGCGACCCGGCCGGACCGGTCAGCACGGCGGCCCGGGACGGCGCCCGGCCGGCGGGGTCAGCGCGACGGCCCGGGCGACCCGGCCGGACCGGTCAGCACGGCGGCCCGGGACGGCGCCCGGCCGGCGGGGTCAGCGCGGCGGCCCGCCGTACGCCGTCGCCAGCCGGCGCACGCCCTCCGTGAGTTCCGCGGGGCCGGCCACGGCGGCGAAGCTCAGGCGGATGTGCCCGGCGGGCGGCTCGGCGCAGAAGTAGGGACGCCCGGGGGCGACGGCCACCCCGGCGCGGAGCGCGGCCCCGACGAGGGCGGACTCGTCCGCGCCGTCGGGCAGCCGCAGCCACAGATGGTGTCCGCCGGCCGGGACGTGCGGCAGGTCGAGGTCCGGCAGCCGCAGCCGCAGCGCGGCGGCCAGGGCGTCCCGGCGGGTCCTCAACTCGGCCGACACGGACCGCAGATGACGGCTCCACGCGGGCGAGCCGACCAGTTCGAGGGCCGCCTCCTGGAGGGGCCGGGGCACGAAGAAGGTGTCCACGACATGGATCGCGCGCAGCCGCTCCAGGACCGGGCCCCGGGCGCCGAGCATCCCGACGCGCAGGCTGGGCGAGGTGACCTTGGTGAGCGAGCCGACGTGCACCACGACGCCGTCCCGGTCGTCGGCGGCCAGCGGCCTCGGCAGGGTGCCCGCGCCCTCGTGGACGAGCCGGCGGGCGAAGTCGTCCTCGACCACGAACGCGCCCGCCTCCCGCGCGATCCGCAGCAGTTCCGCGCGCCGGGCAGGGGCGAGGACGGCTCCCGTGGGGTTCTGGAACAGGGGCTGGCAGACCACCACCCGCGCTCCGGTGGCGCGGAACGCGGCGGAGAGCAGGTCCGGGCGGAGCCCGTCCGTGTCCACGGGCACGGGGACCGGGCGCAGTCCGGCGGCGCGGGCGATGGCGAGCATCCCGGGGTAGGTGGGCGACTCCACGAGGACCGGCGCGCCGGGTGGGGCGAGCGCCCGCAGTGCGGTCGTCAGGGCCGCCTGGCCGCCGGAAGTGACGAGGACGTCGGCCGGGCCGAGGGTGTCCCCGGTGCCGCGGGCGAACCACTCGCGCAGTTCGGGGAGGCCGTCGGCGGGTGGCCGGGACCAGGCGCCGGGGCGGCGGCCGGCCCGGGCGAGGGCGGCGGCCAGGGCGCGTTCCGGCTGGAGGGAGGCGTGCAGATAGCCGCCGTTGAACTCGATGACGCCCGGCGGGGGTGCGGCCAGGGTGACGAGGACGCCGGAGGCGTCCACGGCGCGCGGCACGACCTCGGCGGCGGCGTCCGCGCTGAGGGTGACCTCCTGCCAGGAGGTGTCCCCGGGCGGGGGCGCGGCGGCCGGTTCGGCGCGGAAGGCCCCGGCGCCCGGCCGGGTCACCACGAGCCCTTCGGCGACGAGCCGGGCGAGGGCCCGGGAGACCGTCACCGGGGAGACGCGGTGGCGTTCGACCAGCTCCCGGCTGGACGGAAGCTTTCCACCGACCGGATAGCGTTCCAGCTCCTTCTTCAGGAGATCCGCCAGTTCCACCACACTGCTACGCTCGTGCATGAGAGCACAGAATAGCGCTATCCCTCTCGCCCCGATAGCGGTCGACGAGCGTTCCGCCCTCGGTCCGGCCACTGGACCCTCGCCGGTGGACGCGCGGACCGGCACTCTGCTCGCCGGGCTCGGCGTCGTCACCTTCTCCCTGACCTTCCCGGCCACCGTCTGGGGGCTGGACTCCTTCGGGCCCTGGTCGCTGGTCGCCTTCCGCGGGGTGCTGGCCGCGCTGCTGGCGGGCGGATTCCTGCTGGCGCTGCGGGTCCCCGTCCCGGACCGCCGCCACTGGGCCGGGCTCGCGGTGGTCGGCGGCGGGGTGGTCGTCGGCTTCCCGCTGCTGACCACGCTGGCGCTGCGCACGTCGACCTCCGCGCACGCTGCGGTCGTCGTCGGGCTGCTGCCCCTGACGACGAGTGTGTTCGCGGCCCTGCGCACCGGGCGGCGGCCGTCGCGGACCTTCTGGGCCGCGGCCCTCGCCGGGGCCGCCGTCGTCCTCGCGTTCACCGTCCAGCAGAGCGGCGGCGCCCTGCACACCGGGGACCTGTATCTCTTCGGGGCGCTGCTGGTCTGCGCGGCCGGGTACACGGAGGGCGGCCGGCTCGCCGCGGTGATGCCCGGGTGGCAGGTGATCGGCTGGGCGCTGGTGCTCTGCCTGCCGCTGTGCGCCGCCGGCTCGGCCGTCGCCTTCGCCTTCGAGCCGGTCGACCTCACGGCACGGGGGCTGACGGGCCTGCTCTGGGTCGCGGCCGGTTCGCAGTTCTTCGGGCTGTACGTCTGGTACCGGGGCATGGCCGGCATCGGGATCGCCCGGGCCAGTCAGCTCCAGCTCGCGCAGCCGCTGCTCACCCTGGTGTGGGCGGTGGCCCTGCTCGGGGAGGACCTCTCCCCGGCCGCGCCGGCGGCCGCGGCCGGGGTGCTGGTGTGCATCGCGGTCACCCAGCGGGCGCGGGCCTGAGGGGCGGCTGCCGCCGGGGGACGCGCGGAGCCGGGCGGGGCGGTCCGCCGTAGACTCGAATGGACCGGCCACCACCGAACGGGACACGTCGAGGAGGTCACTCCCGATGGAAGCGAACGTAGGCGACACCCTGTTGGTCCACGGCAGGACCGTGGGAGAGCACGACAAGTCCGCCGAAGTCCTCGAAGTGCTCGGGCAGAAGGGCAGTCCGCCCTTCCGGGTCCGCTTCGACGACGGCCACGAGGCGGTGCTGTCCCCCGGTCCCGACTGCACCGTCCAGCACCACGACAAGAGCTGAGCGGACCGGGCGGCGCGGGGCTCGCGGGCCCCGCGCCGCCCGTTCCCGCCCCTGTGCTCAGCGGCGGTGCCCGCCGCGCGTCCGCCCCGGGTAGTGGTCCGCGACCACCCGCGCCATCGCGCCGATCGGGTCGTCCCGCACCTCCAGCGCCGAGAAGAAGCAGTGACCGGCCACCTCCTCCCGCCCGGCGGCGTAGGCGAGGTGCCGGGACAGCTCCGCCGGGTCCTGCCAGGGCGCGGGCTGGCCCGCGGCCCCGGCCTTGTAGAGCGCCTCCCCGATGTACAGGTCCGTCTCCGTGCCCGCGGCGACCTCGGACCACCAGTCCACGAGGACGTCGTAGTCGGCGGCGGCGAAGCCCCGGTGCCAGTAGATCTGCGGGACCACATAGTCGATCCGGCCCTCCCGGACCCAGGCGCGGGTGTCGGCGTGCAGATCGTCGTAGGTCTGCACGCCCGCCCGGGTGCGGGAGCCGAGGGGGTCGGTGGCGGCGTTGCGCCAGACGCCGAACGGGCTGATGCCGAAGCGGACGCCGGGCCTCAGGCCCCGGACGCGCTCGCGCATCTCCCGGATCAGCAGATCGGTGTTGGCCCGCCGCCAGGCCGCCCGGTCCGGGTGGCCCGAGCCGTACCGCTCCCACGCGGCGTCGTCGTCGAACCGCTCCCCGGCCACGGGGTACGGGTAGAAGTAGTCGTCGAAGTGGACCGCGTCGATGTCGTAGCGGCGCACCGCGTCCGTCATCGCGTCCTGGACGAAGGACCGCACCTCGGGAAGGCCCGGGTTGTAGTACAGCTTCCCGCCGTACGGGACCACCCACTCCGGGTGGCGGCGCGCCGGGTGCGAGGCGACCAGGCGGGACGGGTCGGCGTGCAGGGCCACCCGGTAGGGGTTGAACCAGGCGTGCAGTTCGAGGCCCCGGGCGTGCGCCTCCGCCACGGCGGTGCCGAGGGGGTCCCAGCCGGGGTCGCGGCCCTGGGTGCCGGTGAGGTACTGGCTCCACGGCTCATGGGGCGAGGGCCACAGCGCGTCGGCCGTGGGGCGGACCTGGAAGACGACCGTGTTCAGCCGCCGGTCCACCGCCGTGTCGAGATGGGCGAGCAGTTCGGCGCGCTGCTCGGCGGCGGGGAGGCCGGGCGCGGAGGGCCAGTCGCGGTTGGCGACGCTCGCCAGCCACATGCCGCGGAAGTCCCGGTCGGCGCGCGGCCCGCCGGGCGGGGCGCCCGGTCCGTGCCGTGGCGCCGGTCCCGGGCGGCCCGTGGCCGCCGCGTCGCCCGCCGCGGCCAGGGCGGTGAGCGCCGCCGCGGCCGTCACCACGAACCCTCTTCTCCCGATTCGCCCCATTGTCCCGCCTCCTTCTGTGCCGGGATGCCGGCCTCCGCCGACCCGTGCCCGGGGAGCATGCCCGCCCCTGACGCCCGGGCATCCACGCATCCGGAGTAACGTCGTGGATCGGCGGGCGCCGGAACCGTACGGGGGACCCGCCGGGTGAAGACCATCGAAAGGCATGAGGTGACGGACTCAATGGCCGACATTGCACGCGTCGGAGTGGTGGGCTGCGGCCAGATGGGCGCGGGCATCGCGGAGGTGTGCGCCCGCAGCGGCCTCGAGGTGATGGTGGCCGAGACCACCGGCGAGGCGCTGGAGATCGGCCGCACCCGGCTGCACAACTCCCTGACCAAGGCGGCCGAGCGCGGCAAGATCACCGAGGAGGAGCGGGACGCCACCCTGGCCCGGCTCTCCTTCACGACCGACCTCGGGGAGTTCGCCGACCGCGACCTCGTCATCGAGGCCGTCGTGGAGAACGAGCAGGTGAAGACGGAGATCTTCCAGGTCCTCGACCAGGTGGTGACCCGGCCGGACGCCATTCTCGCCTCCAACACCTCCTCCATCCCGCTGGTGAAGCTCGCGGTCGCGACCTCGCGCCCGGACCAGGTCATCGGCATCCACTTCTTCAACCCGGCGCCCGTGCAGAAGCTGGTCGAGCTGATCCCGGCGCTCACCACCTCCGAGGAGACGATCAAGCGCTCCGAGGCCGTGGTGCAGCAGGTGCTGGACAAGCACCCGATCCGCGCCCAGGACCGCTCGGGCTTCGTCGTGAACGCGCTGCTCATCCCGTATCTGCTCTCCGCGATCCGGATGTTCGAGTCGGGCATCGCGAGCCGTGAGGACATCGACAACGGCATGGAGATGGGCTGCGCCCACCCGATGGGGCCGCTGAAGCTGTCCGACCTGATCGGTCTGGACACGGTCGCCTCGGTCGCGGACTCGATGTACGCCGAGTTCAAGGAGCCGCTGTACGCGGCCCCGCCGCTGCTCCAGCGGATGGTGGACGCGGGGCGGCTGGGCCGGAAGACCGGTTCGGGCTTCTACGTCTACTCCTGAAGCTCCTGACGCCGACGGCCCGGGTGGGGTCCCCGCCCGGGCCGTTCGCGCCTCAGCCCAGGTGCGGGTGCAGATGGTGAAGCATCAGCAGGCCGGCGGCCATGTTCGCGGCCGGGATCTCGCCGCGGGCGATCATGTCGGGCACCAGCTTGAGCGGCACCCACTCGCGCCGGGAGGACTCGAAGGCATCCCGGGGCGGGCCGGTCCAGGTGGCCTCCTCGCTCCAGTAGAGGTGGTGGCGGGCGTCGCTCAGCCCGTTGGAGGGCTCGACGGTCAGCAGATGACGCAGGGGGCCGGGGCGCCAGCCGGTCTCCTCCTCCATCTCGCGGGCCGCCGCGGCGGCGATGTCCTCGCCGTCCTCGACCACCCCGGCGGGCAGCTCCCAGCCCCAGCTGTCCGTGATGAACCGGTGCCGCCAGAGCATCAGGACCTCGCCCGCCTCGTTGACGGCGGTCGCGACCGCGACGGGCCGCAGCCGGATGAGGAAGTGGTCGAGGTGCCGGCCGTCCGGGAGGGCGACGTCCGCGAGGTTGACCCGGAACCACGGGTTCTCATAGATGGTCTGTTCGCTTAATTTCGTCCACTGCACGTTTCTGCCACCTTCCGACTCGTCGGTGGCAACATGGCAGCAGCAGCGGGCCGTCAGGGGAATCGGCGCCGGAGCGAAATCGGCCGACGACGCCCCCTGGGCCCACCACGCGCCTCACAGGGGGACGCGCAGCGCCCCGTCGATGTGCCCGGCGGCCTCCGCCGCCTCCGCGCAGCCGCTCGCCGCGAGGTGGTCGCGGACGCTCCGCAGCCGGTCCCGCAGCCGCCGCGACTCCATGCCCCGGGCCCGTTCCAGCATCTCGGCCGCCGTGCCCGCGGCCCGGTCCGGCTCGCCCTGGCGCAGCTCGATCTGGGTGAGCATGGCGAGCCGGTGGACCCGGCCGCGGTCGTGGGCGGGGGTGTCCACGGCGGCGGTCGCGTGCGCGCGGGCGGGGGCGAGGTCGCCCAGGCTGAGCAGGGCCTCGGCGACCTGGACGTCCACCAGGCCCGGCTGGACGTACCCCGTCTCGTCCGGTTCGGCGCCGGGGCGGATGCGGTCCGCTTCCGACTCGGCCCGGCGGATGCAGGCGGTCGCGCCCGCGCCGTCACCGAGGTGGGCGTACGCCTTGGCCTGCATCGCGTACAGGTCGGCCGCCAGGGCGGGGGTGATCTGCCCGCCCGCCGAACGCAGCGCGGCCTCCGCGAAGGCGACCGCCTGGCGGTGCTCCGACAGGAACAGCGACTGATTGACCAGCAGCGCGACGACGTACGCCCCCAGCCGCCGGTCGCCGCTCGCCTTGGCGAGGCGCAGGGCCTGGTGGAAGTAGCGCTGGGCCAGGCCCTGGGCGTCGGAGTCGTACGCGCAGATCCCGGCGACGGCGACCAGCCCGCCGGCGGCGCGGTGCAGCCGGCGGCCGAGCGCGTCGCCGTAGGTGCCGCGCAGCAGGGGCGCGGTCTCCGCGTTGAGGAAGCCGACCACCCGGGCGCGGGTGGCGATGCCGCCGGCCCGGCGGTACATCAGCTCGTAGTGGGCGCGGGCGGAACGCAGCATCTCCACGTCGGCGGCGCTGACCCGGCCGGCGCCGTCCCGGGAGACATCGGCGTCCTCCGGCGGGTTCTCCCACTCCCACACCGGGATGACGGCGGGGGTTCCGGTGACGGCGGGGGCGTCGACGACATGCGGGCGCTGCTGCTCGTCGGAGCGCCAGAGGGCGCTGGCCCGGTCGACGAAACCGGAGAGGGAGGCGCTGCCGGTGCCGTCCGCCGCGCCGGAGGCGGCGAGGCCGGCATCGGCGAGGTGGACGGGGCGGTGCAGGCGGGCGGCGAGGACCTCGCAGATCAGGTCGGGGACCTGGCCGCGGGGGCGCTGGCCCTTCAACCACCGGGCGACGGCGGTGTGTTCGTAGCGCAGGGAGAGCCCGCGGGCCCGGCCCGCCTGGTTGACCCGGGCGGCCAGACCGGCGTGGGAGACGCCCGCTTCGTGGAGCAGCGCGTCGAGCAGGACGTTGGGTTGCATGGGGTCCCCTCCCCTTCCCTCGGTCCGCGTCAGCCTAGTGGAGGAGGATTCGCACGGGGTGTGAATCGTGCGTCCTTTTCCACTGCTTTCGCACGCTCCCGCGCGGGGCGGCGAGGCGGTTGACTCGGTCCTCTCGGAAAGAGGCAGCCGGGCCGCCGGCTCCCCCTCGTACAGCACGGCGGCCCCTCTCGTGCCGCCCGCCCTGCCGATCTGCCCGACACTCCGTGGCAGGCCGGGCGGCACCGGCTGCGACTCCCTGCCGCGCGGGCCCGGGGCGGGTCCTGCGCGCGGAGCCGGGAGGGCGTCTTCCCCCTGGCCCCTCCCGGCGCCCCGAGCACGCCGCACCGCGCGGCGGGCGCGGGACCGCCTCAGCCGCGCACAGGCACCCGGGGCGGCCCGTCACCGCGACTCGCGCAGCCGTAGGAGGTACACCGCGGTCCCCGCCACGGCACGGTCCGTGTCCCGGGACAGCTCCGTGAGGGTCCGGGTGGCCGCCGGGCCCGGGATGCCCGCGAGGGCCTGGGTCAGCCGGCCCCGGGCGGACGGCGGGGTCGCGGGGCGGGCGATGCGGTCCGTGAGCGCGGTCGCCAGCCGGTCCGCCGCCGTCGCGTCGGCGGCCAGGACGCCGAGGGCGTCGGCCGCGTCGGTGTCGTTCCGGCCCGCCACGATCATCTCGACGAGTTCGGGGACCGCGTCGGCCTCGCCCCGCCCGCCGAGGGCGACGGCCGCGTGGCCCCGGACCCGGGCGTCCGGGGCGGCGAGGGCCACCCGCAACCCCTCGGTGGCCTCGGGGCCCGGCAGTTCGGCGAGGGCCTGGACGGCGCGCTCCCGGACCGCGGCCACCGGCGAGCGCAGACCCCGGGCCAGCAGCGGCCCGGCGCCGTCGGCGTCCGATCGTGCCAGCGCCCACCGCAGGGCCCCCGCGACATACGGGTCCGACTCGCTCAGCGCCGCCTCGACCAGGGCCTCCACCGGCACCCCGCCCACCGAGGCGAGGGCGGCCCGCTGGCGGGTTCCGGCGCTCGCCGAACCCAGTCCCTGCAGGAGGGCGACGACCTGGAGGACGTCCTCCCAGTCGCCGGGGTCCGCGGCCCGGATGCGGTCGAGCCGCCGGAGCAGTTCGGTCTCGGCCGCGATGCGCTCGCGCGTCCGGTGGACGAGGTCCCCGACGAGCGCCGCGGGCGCGAACCCGGGGTCGTCGAGCGCGAGTCCGATCTCGCGGAGCGAGAGCCCCAGGGACCGCAGGCTCTCGATGTGGAAGATCCGCCGGATGTCCTCGGCCGCGTACTCCCGGTAGCCCGAGCCCGTGCGTTCCGAGGGCCGCACCAGGCCGAGCGACTCGTAGTGCCGGAGCATCCGCGCGCTCACCCCGGACCGTCGCGCCACCTCACCGATCAGCACGGTGCTCCTCGTCCGTCCCGGGGGCGCCGGCGAGCGCCACGACGCGCCTGGCCTCCTCGATCGCCGCCGCGAACCCCGCGTCCGGGTCGTGCAGCAGCCGCAGCGTGGCGAGCGCGTGCGCCCGCACCCGGGGGTCGGCGGCCGCGGCCCCGGCGTCCAGCACCGGCACGGCCTCCTCCCCCAGCGTGACGAGCGCCCGGCTGAGGCTGAGCCGCGTCGGCTGCCCGCCGCGCCCCAACTGCGCGGCCAGCACGGCCGCCAGGGCGGCTCGCTCCTCGTCCGGCACGAGCACGACCGCGGCCCGCCAGGCGCTCCGCGCGACCTCCTCGTCCGGGTCGGCCAGCACGGCCGGGGTGATCGCCGGGTACGCCCGCCGGTCGGCGACCTTGGAGAGGGTGTGCAGCGCCTGGCCGCGGGCCTGCGCCCGGTCGGAGCGGACCTCGCGCAGCAGCGCGGGGAGGGTCAGGGACACCGGGTGGCGGGTGAGTGCCCAGGTCAGCATGTCGCGGACGAAGAAGTCGGGTTCGACGGCGCAGCGTTCGACGAGGGGGGCGACCAGGCACGGCCGGGGCGCCGCGCCGGCCGCCAGAGCCGTCCTCAGCCGCACCGGGGCGCGGCCGTCCGCCAGTCCCCGCAGCGCCCGCGCCACCTCCGGGTCCTGCTTCGTCTCGGTCATCGGGACCACCTCCTGGGGAAGCAGTGAAGACCTTGTCATCGTGTCAAGGTCAAACCGGGGCCCCGCCGGCCCGGAGCGTCCCGCACCCCGCCCCGCATGCCGAAGGGGTGCGCGCGGCTCGGTGAGCCGGGCGCACCCCTCAAGGGCGGAAGGGCGTCAGACGCCCCGGAGGACCGCTCCCGTGCGCTCGGCGGCCAGCGCCACCGCCGCGTCGCGCGCGGCCGTCGCCTCGTCGACCGTCAGCGTGCGGTCGGGGGCGCGGAAGCGGAGCGCGTACGCGAGGGACTTGCGGCCCTCGCCGAGCTGCTCGCCGGTGAAGACGTCGAACAGCCGGATGGACTCCAGCAGTTCGCCCGCGCCCTCGCGCAGCGCGGACTCGACGTCGGCCGCCGGGACCTCGTCGGCGACGACCAGGGCGACGTCCTGGGTGGCGACCGGGAAGGCCGAGATCCGGGGGGCCTCGACCGCCTCGCCGCCCGCCTGCTCCAACAGGTCGAGCTCCAGCTCCATCGCACAGGTGCGCTCGGGCAGGTGCAGCGCCTTGACGACCCGCGGGTGCAGCTCGCCCGCGTGGCCGACGAGGGTCTCCTCGCCGTCCACCGTCGCGTAGAACGCGGCGCAGCGGCCCGGGTGCCAGGGGGCGTGCCGGTCGGCGCGGACGACGAGTTCGACGCCGGCCTCCCGGCCGAGCAGCCGCCCGGCCTCCACCGCGTCCGCCCAGTCGGCCGGGCGGCCCTTGCCCCACCAGCCGTTCTGCTCACGGGCGCCCGCGAGGACGACCGCGGCGCGGCGCGGTTGGCGCGGCAGGGCCGCGTTCAGCGCGGCGATCTCCTCGGCCGTGGGCCGCCGGTCGACGGGCGGCAGCGGCGCGGGCCGCTCCTCGCCGGTCGGCCGGAAGACCAGCCCGGTCTCGAAGAGGGCCAGGTCGTGGCTGCCCCGGCCGTCGTTGCGGCGCAGGGCCGCGAGCAGGCCGGGCAGCAGCGTGGTGCGCAGCGCCGGCTCCTCGTCGGAGAGCGGGTTGACGAGGGTGACCACCCGGCGGCGGGCGTCGTCGGCGTCCAGGCCGAGCTGGTCGAAGACCTGCTCGCCGAGGAAGGGGTAGTTCGGCGCCTCGACGTATCCGGCGCCGGCCAGCGCGCGCCCGGCACGACGGTGCAGCCGCTGACGGGCGGTCAGACCGCGGCCGGACGGCGGGGTCGGCAGCGTGGAGGGCAGGTTCTCGTAGCCCTCCAGCCGGATGACCTCCTCCGCGAGGTCGTTCGGCGCGGCGAGGTCCGGCCGCCACGAGGGGACGGTGACGACCAGTTCGTCCTGGCCGTAGACGTCGCAGCCGACCTCCTGGAGGCGGCGGACCACGGTCTCCCGCCCGTAGGCGACGCCCGCCACCCGGTCCGGGTGGTCGGCCGGCAGGGTGACGGTGCGCGGCGCGGAGGGCGTCACGAGCTGGGTGACGCCGCCCTCGGCGGTGCCGCCGGCCAGCAGGACCAGCAGGTCGACGGTGCGCTGCGCGGCGGCGGCCGCGGCCTCCGGGTCGACGCCCCGCTCGAAGCGCTTGGACGCCTCGGAGGAGAGCCGGTGCCGGCGGGCGGTGCGGGCGATGGCGACCGGGTCGAAGTGCGCGGCCTCGATGACGACCTCGGTGCTGGCGCCGGCGGCGTCCTCGTGGTCGGCGATCTCGGTGTCGGCGCCGCCCATGACGCCCGCGAGCCCGATGGGGCCGCGGTTGTCGGTGATGACCAGGTCCTCGGCGTCGAGCACCCGGGTGGTGCCGTCGAGGGTGGTCAGCTTCTCGCCCTGCTCGGCGCGGCGGACGCCGATCGGCCCGTCGACGCGCGAGCGGTCGTAGGCGTGCAGCGGCTGGCCCAGCTCCAGCATCACGTAGTTGGTGATGTCCACGGCGAGCGAGATCGGGCGCATGCCCGCCTTCTGGAGGCGGCGCCTGAGCCAGATCGGGGAGCGCGCCTCGGGCTCCAGACCGACGACGGTGCGCGCGGTGAAGCGGTCGCAGCCGATCGGGTCGGACACCTGTACCGGGTACCCGAAGGAGTTGGGCGCGGGCACGTCCAGCAGCGCCGGGTCGCGCAGCGGCAGCCCGTACGCGGTGGCGGTCTCGCGGGCGACGCCGCGCATCGACAGGCAGTAGCCGCGGTCGGGGGTGACGGCGATGTCCAGGACCTCGTCGACGAGTTCGAGGAGTTCGATCGCGTCGGTGCCGACCTCGACCTCCGGCGGCAGCACGATGATGCCGCCGGAGCCGTCGTCGCCCATGCCCAGCTCGTCGCCGGAGCAGATCATGCCGTGCGAGGTCCTGCCGTACGTCTTGCGCGCGGAGATGGCGAAGTCGCCCGGGAGGACGGCGCCGGGGAGGACCACGACGACCTTGTCGCCGACGGCGAAGTTCCGGGCGCCGCAGACGATCTCCTGCGGTTCGCCCGTTCCGTTGGCCCCTCCGACGTCGACGGTGCAGAAGCGGATCGGCTTCTTGAAGCCCTCCAGCTCCTCGATGGTCAGCACCTGTCCGACGACCAGGGGGCCCTTGAGGCCGGCGCCGAGCTGCTCGACCGTCTCGACCTCCAGGCCGGCGGCGATCAGCCTGGCCTGCACGTCGCGGCCGGTCTCCGTCGCCGGCAGGTCGACGTACTCCCGCAGCCAGGAAAGCGGGACCCGCATCAGATCTCCATCCCGAACGGCCGGGTGAACCGGACGTCACCCTCGACCATGTCTCGCATGTCTTCGACGTTGTGGCGGAACATCAGCATCCGTTCGATGCCGAACCCGAAGGCGAATCCGCTGTACTTCCCGGGGTCGACGCCGCAGGCCGTGAGGACCTTCGGGTTGACCATGCCGCAGCCGCCCAGCTCGATCCAGCCCTCGCTGGAGCAGGTGCGGCAGGGGCGGTCCGGGTTGCCGACGGACTCGCCGCGGCAGACGTAGCAGACCATGTCCATCTCGGCGGACGGCTCGGTGAACGGGAAGAAGTTGGGCCGCAGCCGGGTCTTCATGCCCTCGCCGAACAGGGCCTGCACCATGTGGTCCAGGGTGCCCTTGAGGTCGGCCATGGTCAGGCCCTCGTCCACGGCGAGCAGCTCGACCTGGTGGAAGACGGGGGTGTGCGTGGCGTCCAGCTCGTCCGTGCGGTAGACCCGGCCGGGGCAGATCACATAGACCGGGGGCTCCCGGTCGATGAGGGAGCGGATCTGCACGGGCGAGGTGTGGGTGCGCAGCACCACGCCGGAGTCGGCGCCGTCCTCCGCGCCCTTCACGAAGAAGGTGTCGTGCTCGCCGCGGGCCGGGTGGTCCGGGCCGATGTTGAGGGCGTCGAAGTTGAACCACTCGGCCTCGGCCTGCGGGCCCTCGGCGACCTCGTAGCCCATGGCCACGAAGACGTCCTCGATGCGCTCGGAGAGCGTGGTGAGCGGGTGGCGGGCGCCGGCGGGGACGCGGTCGTACGGCAGGGTGACGTCGACGGCCTCCTCGACGAGGACGCGGGCGTCGCGCTCGGCCTCCAGCTCGGCCTGGCGGGCGGCGAGCGCCTTGCTGACCTGGCCGCGGGCCTGGCCGACGCGCTTGCCGGCCTCGGCCTTGGCCTGCGGGGGCAGCGCGCCGATCTCACGGTTGGCGAGGGAGAGGGGCGAGGTGCCACCGGTGTGCGCGGTCTTCGCGTGGGCGAGCGCGTCGAGCGAGTCGGCGGCGGCGAAGGCGGCGAGCGCCTCGTCCCGCATGCGCTCGATCTCTTCCGGTTTCAGTGCCTCGACCTCGACGGGGTCGTACGACTTATTGGGTGCGGACATCTCTTCCCGTACTTCCGAATGGGCTGGCTGGGGACCCCGCACGTCGACCAGGGACGACCGAGGACGCAAAGGTGCCAAAGGCCGAGTCTAACGGGGTGGTGGGAGGCGGATGAGCCCGTGGGCCGCCCGGCGGCCGCTCAGAGGAGGTGGGCCGGGGTGCCGACGGGCAGGGTAAATCGGAACTCGGCACCGCCGCAGGGGCCGCGCCCGACGGTGATCGTCCCGCCGTGCGCCTCGACGATGCCCTTGACGATGTAGAGGCCCAGGCCGGTGCCGCCGCGCTTGCTCCCCCGCCAGAAGCGGGTGAAGACACGGCCCATCGACTCCTCGGGGATGCCGGGGCCCTGGTCGCTCACGGTGACCGCCGTGCCTTTCTCGTCGTCGTCCGCCGAAACCGGCGCCACCTCGATGGTGACGGTTCCCTCGCCGTGGCGCACCGCGTTTTCCAGGAGGTTGCCGAGGACCTGGTCGACCTTGTCGGGGTCGGCCCACAGGCCGGGCAGCGCGGGGCCGATACGCAGGGCGAAGCGGTCGGGGTCCTGGCCGCCCGCGATATGGGCCTGGACGTGCCGGCGCACGGCGGCGGGCATGTCCACGGGCTGGCGGCGGATCTCCAGGCGGCCGGAGTCGATGCGGGAGATGTCGAGGAGTTCGGCGATCAGCCGGGAGATGCGGCCGGCGTCGGCGTCGACGGTCTCCAGCATCAGCCGCTTCTGGTCGTCGGTGAACCGCTCCCACTTGGCCAGCAGGGTGGCGGTGAAGCCCTTGACGGAGGTCAGCGGGGAGCGCAGTTCGTGGGCGACGGTGGCGATCAGCTCGGCGTGGCTGCGCTCGGTGCGGCGCCGGGCCTCGGTGCCGCGCAGGGTGACGACCACCCGGCGCACGGGCCCGGTGGGGCTGTCGCGGACGTACCGGGCGGCGACCAGGACCTCCCGGCCGCCGGGGAGGAGCAGGTTCCGCTCGGGCTGGGCGACGCGGGTGCTGAGCCCGCCGTAGGGGTCGGTCAGGGCCCACCAGCGACGGCCCTTGAGGTCCTCCAGGGGGAGGGCGGTCTCCAGGGGGGCGCCGAGGGCCCGGGAGGGGGGCACGGAGGTCAGGCGCGCGGCGGCCTCGTTGAAGCAGACCACGCGGCCGGTCTCGTCCGCGACGACGAGCCCGTCCGGGAGGTCGTCCGGGTCGATCGCGGGCGCGTCGGCGGCTCCGGTGCGGCGCAGGACGGCCTCCGGTGTCCGGTCGGTCCTGCTGGTCCCCACGGTCATGCCCCGTAATCCCACCTCTCCGCTTCCGAGTGGGCCCCGAGCACGTCACCCTACTAGCTGAAAGTGACGCCGCGGACCCCCTGAGCGAGTGGTCCTCCCCGAGCGGGTGGTCCTCCTCGCCCCTCAGGCGGTGCCGCGTCCCCCGCGCTGGGCACGCGCCGAGGCGTAGAGACATACGGCGGCGGCGGTGGCCAGGTTCAGCGACTCGGCCTTTCCGTGGATGGGGACGCGGACGACGGCGTCGGCGAGCGCCCGGGTCTCCTCGGGCAGGCCCCAGGCCTCGTTGCCGAAGACCCAGGCGGTGGGGCCGCTCATGGTGCCGGCGTCCAGTTCGGCGTCGAGATCGTCGTCGCCCGCGCCGTCGGCGGCCAGCACCCGGACCCCGGCGTCCTTCAGTCCGGCGACGGCCCGTTCGACGGGGACGCCGACGGCGACCGGCAGATGGAAGTGCGAACCGACCGAGGCGCGCACGGACTTGGGGTTGTAGAGGTCCACGGAGGCGTCGGTGAGGACGACGGCGTCGGCGCCGGCGGCGTCCGCGCAGCGCAGCACGGTCCCGGCGTTCCCGGGGTCCCGGACGTGGGCGAGGACGGCGACGAGCCGGGGGCGGGCGGCGAGGATGTCCTCGAACGGCGAGTCGAGGAAGCGGCAGACGCCGACGAGGCCCTGCGGGGTGACGGTCTGGGACACCTCGGCGAGCACGGCGGCGTCGGCGAGATGGACCCGGGCGCCGGCCGCGCGGGCCGCGTCCACGATCTCCGCGTACCGCTCGGCGGCCTCGGCGGTGGTGAAGAGTTCGACGAGGGTCGGCTCCCCAGTGGGCCCGCGGTGGGCGACGGCCTCACGGACGGCCTGCGGGCCCTCGGCGATGAACAGCCGGTCCTTCCCTCGGAAGTTCCGCTTGGCGAGGCGCCGGGCGGCGGTGACGCGGGGGGAACGCGGGGAGATCGGCTCGGGGGTGGGCATCTGCGCCTGCGGCTCTCTGACTCGGTCGGACGGGCTGTGGGGCGGGGCGGACGTGCGCGATGCGCGGGCGGACCCGGGCGGGGTGCGCGCGGCGAAACACGTTGGCCGGACGGGCCGGGTGCGCGCGGCGAAACGCGGCGGACCCGCAGGCCCGGGGGCCTGCGGGTCCGGTCGGCTCGACGAGCGTCAGGCAGCCTTGGGCGCGTTGACGTCGCTCGGAAGGGCCTTCTGGGCCACCTCGACGAGCGCGGCGAACGCGTTGGCGTCGTTGACCGCGAGCTCGGCCAGGATCTTGCGGTCCACCTCGATGTTGGCGGCCTTCAGACCCTGGATGAAGCGGTTGTAGGTGATGCCGTTGGCGCGGGCGGCGGCGTTGATCCGCTGGATCCAGAGCTGACGGAAGTCGCCCTTGCGCTTCTTGCGGTCGTTGTAGTTGTAGACCAGGGAGTGGGTGACCTGCTCCTTGGCCTTGCGGTACAGGCGCGAACGCTGGCCGCGGTAACCGCTGGCCTGCTCGAGGATCGCCCGGCGCTTCTTGTGGGCGTTGACTGCCCGCTTGACGCGTGCCACTTGTTAACTCCTTGTAGCGGGGCCGTGGTTCATGATCACACGGCCCGGAAACGAATAGGTCCCGGTCGAGGCGTCCCGTCCCCGTGGGCGGGGACGGCGGACGTCACTTGCCGAGAAGCTTCTTGATCTTCGCGGCGTCGCCCGGGGCCATCTCGGCGTTGCCGGTGAGGCGGCGCGTCAGACGGGACGACTTGTGCTCGAGCAGGTGGCGCTTGCCGGCGCGCTCGCGGAGCACCTTGCCGGAGCCGGTGATCTTGAAGCGCTTCTTGGCACCGCTGTGCGTCTTGTTCTTCGGCATCGCGCCGTTCTCTCCTCATCAGTGGCGCTCCCCCGGTGCGGGCACCGGACTGCGGGAGCGTCAGATCGTCGTGGGTGTTCCGGGCGGAACCCGGGGCCGCCGGAGCGGCCCCCCGGTTCACGCCTCGGGCGTGTTCTCCGCGGGTGCGTCGGAGCTCTGGTCCTGCGAGCCCTGGCGCTCCGCCTTGCGTGCGGCCTGGGCCTCACGCGCCTCGGCCATGGCCTCGGTCTTCTTCTTGTGCGGGCCGAGAACCATGATCATGTTCCGGCCGTCCTGCTTGGGGTTCGACTCGATGAAGCCGAGGTCCTCGACGTCCGCAGCGAGACGCTGCAGCAGACGGAAGCCGAGTTCGGGGCGGGACTGCTCACGACCACGGAACATGATCGTGATCTTGACCTTGTCGCCCTGCTTGAGGAACCGGACGACGTGACCCTTCTTGGTGTCGTAGTCGTGCGGGTCGATCTTCGGCCGGAGCTTCATCTCCTTGATGACCGTGTGCGCCTGGTTCTTGCGCGCCTCACGGGCCTTCATGGCCGACTCGTACTTGAACTTCCCGTAGTCCATGAGCTTGCAGACGGGCGGACGGGCGTTCGCCGCCACCTCGACCAGGTCGAGGTCGTACTCCTGGGCAAGCTCCAGGGCCTTGGCAAGCGGAACAATCCCGACCTGCTCGCCGCTGGGACCGACAAGTCGCACCTCGGGAACGCGAATCCGGTCGTTGATGCGGGGCTCGGCGCTGATGGATCCTCCTAAGTAGCACCACACGACCGCCTGGCAGACAGCCGCGTAACGTCTGTTTCGTCAGACCAACCGCGCCGGAACACGAAAAATGCCCCGGACGGGACGCAGGCGAATGCTCCGTGGTACCGGAACACCGCCGCGGACATCGCGGGGCGCACATCGGGCGGCTTCCATCGTCCGTACGGAACGATGGGCGCCGCCTGACCGGTGACCCGCCGCCCGGAGGGCGGCCAGGTGGGAGATCGGAGCCTCCACTTGCGGGCCGGGCACACACGTGTCCGGCCGGTCGTCACACAAGGTTAGCAGCTCCCGGGGGATGCGGCGAACCACCCGGGAGCCGCCGCCGGGCGTCCGGATCCGGGGGCGGACGTGTGTGCGGCGGGGCATATCGTGTGGGACATGAGTGACGCGACCTCCCCCAGCGACCCCAGTGCCTCGTCCACGGCCTCGGACTCCCCCGACTTCGACGCCATGACCCGCGACATCGCGGAGGTCCCCGCCGTCGAGGTGATCGTCACGGTCGCGGTCAACCTGATGAGCGCCGCCGCCGTCAAGCTCGGGCTGACCGAGGACGGGGACGCCCACAAGGACCTGGACGAGGCGCGCAAGCTGGTGCACGCGCTGGCGGGCCTGCTGGACGCGAGCACGACCGAGATCAGCTCCTTCCACGCGGCCCCGCTGCGGGACGGGCTGAAGTCCCTCCAGCTCGCCTTCCGCGAGGCGTCCGTCGTCCCGGACGAGCCGGGCCAGGGCCCGGGCGAGAAGTACACGGGTCCGGTCTACGGCTGACCGCCCGGCACCGGGCGCGGCCGTCGCGGCCGGTGCCCGGAACTGGTGCCCGGAACTCAGGAGCGTACGAACAGGGGCTCGCCCGGTGGGGCCGCCTCGGCCGGCAGCAGTGCCAGGTCGAGGCCCTTCACCAGGCGGGCCCTCAGTACGTCGTGGGCCGCCAGGGCCCCGGCCACCCGCCGGGCCGCCTCGGCGGGCACCGCGTCCGGCGCCAGGACCAGGGCGAGGGTGCCGTCCGTGTCCCGCGCCGGGACGAGGTGGGCGCGTGCCACGCCCGGTTCCCCGGCCACCGCCTCGCGCACGGCCTCGGCGACGGCGGGGTCGGCCAGCGGGTCCGTGCTGGTGCGGCCCTCCGCGAGGGCCAGCAGCGCCCGGCCGGTGAGCTGGTAGGTGACGGGACCGGCCAGGTCGATCACCAGGGTGTCGGCCTTCTCGTGCGCGGCGGCCCGCAGCGCCTGGTGCAGCGGCACGGCGACCGGCCGGGCGGCCGGGTCCCAGAGCGCCAGCGAGGCGAGCGAGGTGAAGGCGGGCAGCGCCCGGCGGTCACCGGCGGTGAGGGTGGGGACGGCCATGTCGCTGGTCTTCTCGCGGCGCAGGCCCGTCTCCGGGTCCTCCTCGGTCTCGCCCAGCACGGCGACCACGGGGACGAGGAGCCGGGCCCCCTTCAGGGCGGTGAGGACGGGCTCCTCGGCCGCCGGGTCCTCGGCCCAGGCGGCGAGCGCCGCTTGCAGGGCCGGGTCGGCGGTGCCGTCGTCGTCGGAGAAGCCGGGGTCGGGGATGTTCTTGAGCGCCACGCGTCGAGCCTAGCCGTCCGCGCGGGGGCGCCGGCGCGCGGCTCCCGGCCCGCTCGGGTCCGGACCCGAACCCGGTCCGGGCCGAACGGGTCCGGGCCCGCGTCGATGGCCCGGCCGGGCCGGTCAGGTGGTGCGGCGGGGGCCGCCGCGCCACAGGACGACCGCCGCCGCCAGGAGCAGCACGCCCGCGCCCCCGGCCGCCGGGGCGAGCAGCCGGGACGCGGTGTCGTCGGCGGCGGGGTCGGGGCCCTTGCCGAAGTACTGGCGGCTGTGGCCGGAGGAGGAGGCGGCGAGGTCCGCGGGGCGCAGCTTCCCGCCGGCCTCGATCGCCGCGGCCGGGTCGACGAAGCCGTAGCCGCGCGCGTCGTCCCGCCCGTTCTCGGGGGCGTTGCGGGCGGTGTCCCGGAGCAGCTTCTTGATCTGGGCCGGGGTGAGGTCGGGGTGGGCGGCCCGCACCAGGGCGACGGCCCCGGAGACGAAGGCGGCGGCGGCGCTGGTGCCCCAGCCCTGGTAGTACTTCCGGTCCGGGTCGGCGATCACCACGTCCACGCCGGGGGCGCTGACGGTCGCGTACCAGCGGCGGGTGGAGAAGGAGGCGTGGGTGCCGAAGCGGTCGACGGCGGTCACCGCGATCACTCCGGGGTAGGCGGCCGGGTAGGAGATCCGGTCCCCCTTCTCGCCGCCGTTGCCCGCGGAGGCGACGACCACGGACCCCTTGGCGAGGGCGTACTGCACGGCGGCGTCCTCGGTGGCCTCGGGGTGGGCCGATTCGCTGTCGTCGCCGAGGGAGAGGTTGATCACGTCGGCGCCCTGGTCGGCGGCCCAGCGGATGCCCTGGGCGAGGGCCGTCCCGCGTGACTTGCGGGCCCGGTCGCGGGCGGGGTCGGCGCCTTCGAGGATCACCCGGACGGGCAGGATCCGGGACTCGGGGGCGATGCCGAGGACACCGGACTCCCGGCCGGGGCCGTGGCCGCGGGCCCCGATGATCCCGGCCATGGCGGTGCCGTGGCGGGCCCAGGCGCGGTCGCCGCGGCCGGCGCCGAACCCTATGAAGTCCTTGCCCGGGAGCACCGCCCCGGCGAGGTCGGGGTGCCGGTCGTCCACGCCGGTGTCGAGGACGGCGACGGTGATCCCCTCACCCTTGGTGGTCCGCCACGCCTCGTCGGTGTGCAGGGCCTCCAGGCCCCACTGCTGGGCGCGGATGGTGTCGGCGTGGGCGGGGGACGCGGCGGGCAGTACGGCGAAGGCGGTGGCGACGACCACGGCGAGGAGGCGCCGGCGGCGCGGCGGGAGCGTCATTCGGCTTTCTCCGTGGCCTGGCGGGCGGCGGTGCGCAGGGTGCGCTCGATGGCGGCGGCGACTCCGGCGGCGTCGTGGCCCAGGCCGGACTGGGCCTGGGTGGAGGTGGCGCCGTCCGCGGTGGCCGCCTGCGCGGGCTGGGGGTCGGTGACGGGGCGTCCGTCGGCGAAGCCGGACACGGCGAAGACGACGACGGGCGCCTCGGTGACCACGTCGACGGTCCAGCTGGCGCGCTGTTCGCTGCCGAACCCGGCGGCGGGGGTGCCCTCGGCGGGCAGGGCGCGGGGCATCAGGTCCCGGCGCTCGCCGAGGCGTTCGGTGGTGAAGCGGTTGTGGAGCGCGAGCATGGCCTGCTGGTCGGCCTCGGTGAAGACCAGGCCGACGGTGACGAGGCTGCTGGCGGTCGCGTCGGTGTAGGTGGCGCGCACGACGCGGCCGCAGCCGACCGGCTGGAGGGTCTTGGTCAGCAGCGGGTCCAGCGCGGGGCCGCAGCCGGAGTCGGGCGCGACGGCGACCCGGTTCCAGACGCGCTCGGCGCCGCCGGGGCCGGCCTTGGCGCCCTTGAGGGTGCGCGGGAAGAGGGTGTCCACGGGCACGTTGTGCCACATGCCGCGCACCTTGGCGTAGGTGTCGCGGTCGGCGTCCCGGCCGGTCCCGTCCCCGGTCAGCCAGGTCCCGGCGGCGGCTCCGCCGATGAGCCCGAGCCCGAGCACGACACAGGCCACCGCGGCGGCCGCCCGCACGGGCCGCCGGCTCCGCACCGGCCGCAGCCGGGTGGTCAGCTCCGCGGGCGTCTCCGGCGGCACCGCCCAGCCGTGCGCGGGGGGCCGGGGCGCCCCGGGGCGGGGCGTCATGTCGACACTCCCGACGGGGCGGCGGGTGGGGCCGGGGGCGCCGGGAACTCCGGGGAGCGTTGGGCGCGGCCCGGGCACGACGGGGGTGACCGGGGGTCGCGCGGGCGACCCGGCGGGGGCGCCGGCAGGCGGCCGGGGCGCGCTCTCGCCGGGGGCGGCGGGGGGCCCGGAGGGCGCCGGGGACGGCGCACGGTCGGCAGCGGCCGGGGGGCGCGACGACGTCCCACCCGGCACGGGCCCGGGCACGGCAGGAGCGCCCGACGAGGACGGCACTCGCGTGTCGGCGGCCGGACCCGGTGCGTCCGAGGCACGCGGGGCCGGTGTCCCGCCGGCAGGCAGCCGGGGCACGCTCGGGCCGGGGGCGGCGGGCGGACGCGGCGGGGCCACCGGTGCCCCGGCAGGCGGGGACGGCACACGGCGGTCGGCGGCCGGGCCCGGCGCGTCCGGGGTGCGCGGGGCCGGTGCCCCGGCGGCAGGCGGCCGGGCGGCGCCCGAGCCCGGGGCCGCCGGAGCCGCCGGTGGGCGCGGCGGGATCGTGCCCGGCGCGGTCGCCGGGCGCGGGGGGAGGTGGGCCGGGGGGCCCGAGGGGCTGGGGGCGCCCGAGGCGGGGCGCGTGGGGGGCTTCGGGGGGCGGAGCCGGGTGGTGGACTCGCCGCGCGGGGGGCCGTCGTACGCGCCGGGCTGCCGGGGCACCCCGGCGCCGCCTTCCGCGGACGGCGGGACCGGGCCGGTGGGGCCGTCCGCCGGGCGGGCGGGTGGAGGCGGCGGGTCCGAGGGGCGGGCGGGGGGTGGGGTCAGGTCCGCGAGACGGGAGCGCGGCGGGGGCCCGTCGCCCGAAGGGCGCTGCGCCTCCGTGCTCATTCCGCCCCCTGGTCTTCCGCTCGCCGCCGGCGGATCACCCACCGGGGCAGGCCCGTTCGTCAGCTCGTGCGTGTCACTCTAACGGGCTGCACGGGGGGTGGTCGTCACCGTGGCCGGGGGTCCGGGGGATCTGCCCAGAACATCCCCTACCCCGGGGTATTCCCGTCTGGCAAGCTCGGGCCATGACTCCCCGTGCAACGGACCGGGCCCGCTACGACAAGGCCACCGCGCAGCTGGACGCCCCGCTCGCGATCGTCGATCTCGACGCCTTCGACGCCAACGCCGACGACCTCGTGCGCCGGGCCGGCGGCAAGCCGGTCCGGGTCGCGAGCAAGTCGGTGCGCTGCCGGGCCCTGCTGGAGCGGGTCCTCGCCCGGGACGGCTTCGCCGGGATCATGTCGTACACGCTGGCCGAGTCCCTGTGGCTGGCGCGGGCCGGGTTCGAGGACGTGCTGCTGGCCTACCCCTCGGCCGACCGCGCCGCCTTCGCGGAGCTGGCCGGGGACGCCAAACTCGCCGCCGCGGTCACCGTGATGGTGGACGACGTGGCGCAGCTGGACCTGATCGACGCCTCGCGCGCGGGCGGCCGGGAGGAGGTGCGGGTCTGTCTGGAGCTGGACACCGCGCTGCACCTGCTCGGCGGCCGGGTCCGCGTCGGGGCGCGCCGCTCGCCGCTGCGGGAGCCCGCCGAACTGGCGGAGCTGGCCCGCTCGGTGAGCCGTCGGCCCGGCTTCCGGCTGGTGGGCCTGATGGCGTACGAGGGGCATGTGGCCGGTGTCGGCGACGCGGTGGCCGGGGCCCCGCTGCGGTCGCGTGCGGTGCGGCTGATGCAGCGGGCGGCGCGGCGGGAACTGGCCGCGCGCCGGGCCGCCGTGGTGCGGGCCGTCCGCGCGGTGGAGCCGGAGCTGGAGTTCGTCAACGGCGGGGGGACCGGCAGCGTCCAGCACACGGCCGCCGAGGACGCGGTGACCGAGATCGCCGCCGGTTCGGGCCTCTACGTGCCGCGCCTGTTCGACAACTACACCTCGTTCCAAGGGCGTCCGGCCGCGCTGTTCGCGCTGCCGGTGGTGCGCCGCCCCGGGGTGGGCGTGGTGACGGTGCTGGGCGGCGGCTACCCCGCCTCGGGCGCGGCCGGTCCGGACCGCTCGCCCGTGCCGTGGCTGCCCCAGGGGCTGCGCTACGACCCCCAGGAGGGCGCGGGCGAGGTGCAGACACCGCTGCTGGGGCCCCCGGCGGACGATCTGCTGATCGGGGACAAGGTGTGGTTCCGGCACGCCAAGGCCGGTGAGCTGTGCGAGCGGTTCGAGACCCTGCACCTGGTCGAGGGCGACCGGGTCACGGCGAGCGTGCCGACGTACCGCGGCGAGGGCCGCGCCTTCCTCTGACCGGCCCCCGGGGGTCAGTCGCCCGGGCCGATGCTGCTGCCGACCCCGCCGCTCGTGTCGCCCGCCGCCCCGATGGGCCGGATTCCGGCGGTGATCGCGTCCATCTCGGCGAGGTCGGGCCCGTCGGGGCCCGCGTCGAAGGCGAGACGCACGACGACCATGGACTCGGTGCCGATGGTGGACGGGAAGGCCACGGTCTGGACGTGGCCGCCGGGGCCCTTGCCGGTGGTCACGCGCCAGCGGATCAGGTATCCGGCCCGCCCGGCGACGGCGACGTTCTGCGCCTTGACGACCTTGTGGGCCCGGAGCCCGCCGTAGGCGGGGGTGCCGAGGACGTCCTCGTCGTACGCCTGGTCCGCCGCCTTGGCGATGTCCGCCTCGGCGACCTGCTTCGCGGTGGTGGCGTCCGCCGAGGGGGTGGCGCTGAGGGAGGTGACGCGGCCGTGGCGGCAGAGGGAGGAGCCGCCGCCGGGGCAGTCGTAGGTCGCGTCGGTGTGCATGGTGGCGCCCGGGCCGATCAATCGGTCGGACTTCTCCCAGCCGTCGGGCATGGGCAGGCTGACGCCGTTGAGCTGGTCGACGAGCCGGCCCTCGTCCGGGTCCGCCGAGGGTGCGGCGGAGGGCGTGGCCGAGCCGCCGGGGGCCGGGGACGCCGGGGCGGAGGCGGTGGTCTCCGGGCCGCCGGAGGCGACGGGGTCCGGTCCGCCGTCCTCGTCGTCCTTGCCGAAGAGGAGGACCGCGCCGGTGACCACGGCGGCGACGAGCACGGCCCCGGCGGCCACCGGGGCGACGGTCCGCCGCGAGCCGCCGCCGGACGCGGGAGCCGGGGCGACGGGCGGCCCGAAGCCGCCGGGGCCCGCCGGCTGGGCGGGGCCGAAGCCCGGCTGGGCGGGCCCGGACTGCTGGCCGAAGCCCGGCTGGGCGGGCCCGGACTGCTGGCCGAAGCCCGCCCCGGGCGGGGCGGACGCGTCCGGTGGGCCGAACCCCGGTCCGGCTCCGGCGGCCCCGGGCTGCGGAGCCCCGAAGCCGCCCGCCGCGCCGGGTGCCTCGGGCCCGGCCGGGGCCTGGCGGACGTGCGCGGTCCACGCCGTGCCGTCCCACCAGCGTTCCGTGCCGGGCGCCTGCGCGTCCGGGTACCAGCCGGGCGGAGTCGTCATGCTCATGCGGCCACCCTAGCCGCGCCCCCGGTCGGCCCCGTCCGCGCCCGCCCCGGTCACCGCCGCCTACACCGGGGTGACGTACGCCCCCGAGATCCCCCCGTCCACCAGGAAGTCCGTCGCGTTGACGAAGGAGGAGTCGTCGCTCGCGAGGAAGGCCACCGCCGCCGCGATCTCCTCCGCGTCGGCGAAGCGGCCCACCGGGATGTGGACCAGGCGGCGGGCGGCCCGCTCCGGGTCCTTGGCGAACAGCTCCTGGAGGAGCGGGGTGTTGACCGGCCCCGGGCAGAGCGCGTTGACCCGGATGCCCTCGCGGGCGAACTGCACACCCAGTTCGCGGGACATCGCCAGCACCCCGCCCTTGGACGCGGTGTACGAGATCTGCGAGGTGGCCGCGCCCATCCGCGCCACGAAGGAGGCGGTGTTGATGATCGACCCCTTGCCCTGGCGCCGCATATAGGGGATGGCCGCCTTGCAGCAGAGGTAGACGGAGGTCAGGTTGACCTCCTGGACGCGCTTCCACGCCTCCAGGCCGGTCTCCAGGATGGAGTCGTCGTCGGGCGGCGAGATGCCCGCGTTGTTGAAGGCGATGTCGACGCTGCCATAGGTCTCGAACGCGGTCCGGAACAGGGCCTCGACCTGCTCGGCGTCGGTGACGTCCACCCGGACGAAGATCCCGCCGACCTCGTCGGCGGCGGCCTTGCCGGCCTGCTCGTCGATGTCGGCGCAGACGACGCGCGCGCCCTCGGAGGCGAGCCGGCGCGCGGTGGCGAGGCCGATGCCGCTGCCCGCCCCGGTGATCACGGCGGTGCGTCCGACCAGGCGGCGGCAGAGGGAAGTGTCGGTCATGGTCAGGCCTCCGTGCTGATGAAGACGTTCTTGGTCTCGGTGAAAGCGGTGAGGGCGTCGGGGCCGAGTTCCCGGCCGAGGCCGGACTGCCCGTAGCCGCCGAAGGGGGTCCAGTAGCGGACGCTGGAGTGGGAGTTGACGGAGAGGTTCCCGGCGGCGACCGCGCCGGAGACCCGCAGGGCGCGGCCCACGTCCCGGGTCCAGATGGAGCCGGAGAGGCCGTAGTCGGTGGCGTTGGCGAGCCGGACGGCGTCCTCCTCGTCGTCGAAGGGGAGGACGACGGCGACGGGGCCGAAGACCTCCTCGCGGGCGGCGGGGGCGTCGGGCGCGAGGCCGGTGAGGACGGTCGGCGGGAACCAGAAGCCGGGGCCGGCGGGCGCGCTGCCGCGGATCGCCTCGGCGTCCTCGGGGACGTAGGAGCGGACCCGGTCGAGCTGGGCCCGGGAGATCAGCGGGCCCATCTGGGTGCGTTCGTCCCAGGGGTCGCCGACGACGACGGACTCGATCGCCGGGGCGAGGAGGCCGAGGAAGCGGTCGTAGACCGAGCGCTGCACCAGGACGCGGGTGCGGGCGCAGCAGTCCTGGCCGCTGTTGTCCAGGAAGGACATCGGGGTGGCGGCCGCGGCCTTCTCCAGGTCGGCGTCGGCGAAGACGATGTTGGGGCTCTTGCCGCCGAGTTCGAGGGTGAGCCGCTTCACGCGTTCCGCGCAGAGCGCCATGATCCGCTTGCCGACGCGGGTGGAGCCGGTGAAGACGATCTTCGCGACGCCGGGGTGGCGGACCAGGGCCTCCCCCGCGATGTCGCCGCGCCCCGGCAGCACCTGGAACAGACCCTCGGGGAGCCCGGCGTCCAGGGCGAGTTCGGCGAGGCGCAGGGCGGTGAGCGGGGTGGTCTCGGCCGGCTTGAGGATCACGGCGTTGCCCGCGGCGAGGGCGGGGGCGGTGCCCCAGGCCGCGATCGGCATCGGGAAGTTCCAGGGGGCGATGACGCCGACCACGCCGAGGGGTTCCAGGAGGGTGATGTCGAGGCCGCCGGGCACCGGGATCTGACGGCCGGTCAGCCGCTCGACGCCGCCGGCCGCGTAGTCGAGGAGATCGCGGACGTTGCCGGCCTCCCAGCGGGCGTTGCCGATGGTGTGGCCCGCCTCGCCGACCTCCAGGCGGGCGAGTTCCTCGTTGTGGTCGTCGACGACGGAGGCGAAACGGCGGAGCAGTCGGGCCCGGTCGGCGGGGGCGGCGGCGGCCCAGGCGCGCTGGGCGGTGGCGGCACGGGCGACGGCGGCGTCCACCTCGGCGGCGCCGGCCGCGGGGACGGTGGCGACGACCTTCTCGGTGGCCGGGTCGAGGACGTCGAGCGCCTCGGGGGCGTGCGCGGTGTCGGACACAGGGGGCCTCACAGGCGTTCGAAGGAGCGGCGCAGCTCCCAGTCGGTGACGGCGGCGTCGAAGGCTTCGAGTTCGACGCGGGCCATGTTGCGGTAGTGGTCGACGACCTCCTCGCCGAAGGCCGCCTTGGCGACGGTGCTGGTCTCCCACAGCTCGGCCGCCTCGCGGAGGGTGGTGGGGACGCGGTCGTATCCGGCGTCGTAGGCGCTGCCGGTACAGGCGTCGGGGAGTTCGAGCTTCTGCTCGACGCCGTGCAGGCCCGCGGCCACCAGGCCGGCGACGGCGAGGTAGGGGTTGACGTCGCCGCCGGGGAGCCGGTTCTCGAAGCGCATCGAGCGGCCGTGGCCGACCACGCGCAGGGCGCAGGTGCGGTTGTCGTGGCCCCAGGCGACGGCGGTGGGGGCGAAGGAGCCGGGCTGGAAGCGCTTGTAGGAGTTGATGTTCGGCGCGTAGAGGAGGGAGAACTCGCGCAGCGCGGCGAGCTGCCCGGCGAGGAAGTGCCGCATCAGCGGGGACATCCCGCCGGGGCCGTCGCCGGCCATGGCGTTGTTCCCGTCGGCGTCCTGGAGGGAGAGGTGGATGTGGCAGGAGTTGCCCTCGCGCTCGTTGTACTTGGCCATGAAGGTGAGCGAGACGCCCTCCTGCGCGGCGATCTCCTTGGCGCCGGTCTTGTAGACGGCGTGGTGGTCGCAGGTGACCAGGGCCTCGTCGTACTTGAAGGCGATCTCGTGCTGGCCGGGGTTGCACTCCCCCTTGGCCGACTCCACGGTGAGCCCGGCGCCGGCCATCTCGTTGCGGATGCGGCGCAGCAGGGGCTCGATCCGGCCGGTGCCGAGGACGGAGTAGTCGACGTTGTACTGGTTGGCCGGGGTGAGGCCGCGGTAGTCGCGGTCCCAGGCCTGTTCGTAGGTGTCCTTGAAGACGATGAACTCCAGCTCGGTGCCGACATGGGCGCTGAGGCCCAGCTCGGCGAGCCGGTCGAGCTGGCGGCGGAGGATCTGGCGGGGTGCGGCGGGCACGGGCGAGCCGTCGTGCAGCGCGAGGTCGGCGACGACCAGGGCGGTGCCCTCGTGCCAGGGGATGTGCCGCAGGGTGGCGAAGTCGGGGTGCATGGCGAAGTCGCCGTACCCGTTCTCCCAGGAGGACATGGCGTAGCCGCCGACCGTGTTCATCTCGGTGTCGACGGCGAGCAGGTAGTTGCAGCCCTCGGTACCGTGCTCGGCGACCTCGTCCAGGAAGAACCGGGCGGCGAACCGCTTGCCCTGGAGGCGTCCCTGCATGTCGGGGAAGGCCAGGACGACGGTGTCGATCTCGCCCCGTTCGACCCGCACGCGCAGATCGTCGAGAGCGAGCGGGGGTGTGCGGTCTGCCACGGGACAACGCCTCCTAGGGGTCAGCCGGTCGGTCGGAGTCATAAGGTATTGCGGGAGACCTTTGATTGGGAAGGGGAAACGGCGAGGTGGCGACAACGGACGGCACGGAACACGGCGAGAGCCCCGGGAACGGCGGCGGCGCGACGGACGGCACCGGCCCGAAGGGCACCGCACCCGACCGGCTGACCGCGGTGCTGCGCACCGTGCGGGCGGGCAACGGCTTCGAGGAGGCACTGGAGCAGATCCTGCAACTGCTGCGACTGGGCCTGGTCTCGGCCGGCGAGCGGCTGCCCGCGGAGCGCGAACTCGCCGAGCGCATGGGCATCAGCCGGGTCACCCTGCGCGAAGTGCTCAAGGTCCTCACCGACCAGGGCCTGGTGGAGAGCCGGCGCGGCCGCTACGGGGGCACCTTCGTGCTGCACCGCCCCGGCGGCCACGGCGAGGACGAGCTGCGCCGGCGGGTCGCGGGCGTGGACGTGGAGGACACCCTGCGCTTCCGGGAGGTGCTGGAGACGGGCGCGGCGGGCCTGTGCGCCGCGCACGGGCTGAGCGCGTCGGGGGCGGAGCGACTGCGGGCCGCCCTGGCGGCCACCCATGACGCGCCGCTGGCCGACTACCGCAAGCAGGACACCCTGCTCCACCTCACCCTGGCCGAACTGTCCGGATCACCCTCGCTGACCGCCCGGTACGCGGCCGTCCGGGCCACCCTCAACGACCTGCTGGACTGCATCCCGCTGCTGGTGCGGAACCTGGAGCACTCCCAGCACCAGCACACCGCCCTGGTGGAGGCGGTCCTGGACGGGGACGCGGACGCCGCGCGCGAGGTGATGCGGGAGCACTGCGAGGGCACCGCGGCCCTGCTGCGCGGCTTCCTGGGACGCGCCTGAGCCGGGCCGGGGATGCCCGCGCCGAGGGCCGTTCGGCAACCCGTTCCGCGACTCGTTCCGTGAGGGGTTCCGTGAGGGGTTCCGCGACCGATCCGTAACACCGCATTTGCGCAGGGGGCTTGCGCGGCCGAACACCGGACCGCAAAGGTGTGCGCACAAACCTTTGACCTGAGCCAGGAGCGACCCATGGCTGAAGGCACCACCTCGCGCACCCCGTCCACGGCGTCCCCGGCCTCCTCCCCCGCCGAGGCCGAGGGGGACGCCTATCTCAAGCGGCGCGCCCTGCGCCGGGGCAGCGCCGGCTGGCTGCTGCTGACCGGTCTCGGCGTCGCCTACGTCGTCTCCGGCGACTACTCCGGCTGGAACATCGGGCTCTCCGAGGGCGGTTTCGGCGGTCTCGCCGTCGCCATGCTCCTCATGGGCACCATGTACGCCTGTCTCGTCTTCGCGCTGGCCGAGCTGTCGGCCATCCTGCCCACGGCGGGCGGCGGTTACGGCTTCGCCCGGCGGGCGCTGGGCACCTGGGGCGGCTTCCTCACCGGCACCGCCATCCTCATCGAGTACATCCTCGCGCCCGCCGCGATCTCCATCTTCATCGGCGACTACGTGGAGTCCCTGGGGCTGTTCGGCCTGGAGTCGTCCTGGCCGGTCTACCTCGCCTGCTTCGCGATCTTCATCGGCATCCACCTCTGGGGCGTGGGCGAGGCCCTGCGCTTCAGCCTGATCGTGACGGCGGTCGCCGTGGCCGCCCTGCTGATCTTCGCGGTGGGCGCGTTCACCGAGTTCTCGGCGTCCGGGCTGAACGACATCCCGGTCGACGAGGAGGCGTTCGGCGCCAACTCCTGGCTGCCGTACGGGCTGCTGGGCATCTGGGCGGCGTTCCCCTTCGGGATGTGGTTCTTCCTCGGGGTGGAGGGCGTGCCGCTGGCCGCCGAGGAGGCGAAGGACCCGGTGCGCTCCATGCCCCGGGCGCTGGCCGTCTCCATGGGCATCCTGGTGCTGCTGGCCCTGCTGACCTTCTTCGCGGCGAGCGGCGCGCGCGGTTCGGCCGCCATCCAGGAGGCCGGCAACCCGCTGGTCGTCGCGCTCCAGGGCGACGGCGACCCGACCCCGCTGAGCCGCTTCGTCAACTACGCGGGCCTCGCCGGTCTGGTCGCCTCCTTCTTCTCGCTGATCTACGCCGGGTCCCGGCAGCTGTTCGCCCTCTCCCGGGCCGGCTACCTGCCGCGCTTCCTCTCCCTCACCAGCCGCCGCAAGTCGCCCTACCTGGGGCTGCTGATCCCGGGCGCGATCGGCTTCGCGCTCGCCGCGGGCACCGGGAACGGCGCGCGGATGCTGAACATCGCCGTCTTCGGCGCGACCATCAGCTACGCGCTGATGGCCCTCTCCCACATCGTGCTCCGCCGCCGGGAGCCGGAGCTGCACCGCCCGTACCGCACCCCGGGCGGGATCGCGACCTCCTCGGTCGCCTTCGTCCTAGCGCTCTCCGCGCTGGTGGCGACCTTCCTGGTGGACAAGGACGCCGCGTTCACCGCGCTCGTCGTGTACGCGGTGGCCCTGGCCTACTTCGCTCTCTACAGTCGACACCGTCTGGTCGCCCGGGCGCCCGAGGAGGAGTTCGCGGCGCTGGCGGCGGCCGAGGCGGAGCTGGATCGCACCTGAGGACATGCTCGTGACCCCACCGCTCATCGGTATCAGCACCTATCTGGAGTCCTCCGCCCGCTGGGGCGTGTGGGACATGCCAGCGGCCCTGCTGCCGGCCGCCTACCCGCGGCTGGTGCGGGCGGCAGGCGGCCTCGCCGTGATGCTCCCGCCGGACGACCCGGCGCGGGCGGCGGCGGTCCTGGCCCGCCTCGACGGCCTGGTCGTCGCGGGCGGCCCGGACGTGGACCCCGCGCGCTACGGCGCGAAACGCTCGGACCGCACCGGCCCGCCGGCCCCCGAGCGGGACGCGTGGGAACTGGCCCTCGTCCGCGCCGCGATCGACGCCGGGACACCGCTGCTCGGGATCTGCCGGGGCATGCAGCTGCTGAACGTGGCCTGCGGCGGCACCCTCGTCCAGCACCTCGACGGCCACACCGGCGGCCCGGCGGGCACCACCCTCGGCCTCTTCGGCGCGCACTCGGTCAAGCCCGTACCGGGCACCCGGTACGCCTCACTGGTCCCGGAGGCGGCGTCGGTGCCCACCTACCACCACCAGTCGGTGGACCGCCTCGGCGAGGGCCTGGTGGCCTCCGCGTACGCGGAGGACGGCACGGTGGAGGCGGTCGAGACGGCCGGGCCGCCGGGCGGGGACGCCCCGGCGCCGGGCTGGGTGCTGGGCGTCCAGTGGCACCCGGAGATGGGCACGGACACCCGCGTGATGTCGGGCCTGGTGGCGGCGGCGACCGGGGCCTGACCGGGCCGCGGCCGCCCCGCCCCGCGCGCCCCGGGTCCCCGCCGCGCGCCCCGGGTCCCCGCCCGCCCCCGCCTACCCCCGGGTCAGCCCCAGCAGGTCCCGGGCCGGGCCCGTCGGGCGGTGGCCCTGGGGCCAGACGGCGCGCAGGTCGCGGTCGAGGCGGACGTCCTCCACCGGGACGCGGACGAGGCGGCGCGAGGCCAGTTCCTCGGTGACCGCGAGTTCGCTGAGGACCGCCGGGCCCGCGCCGCTCACCGCCGCCGCCTTCACCGCCGTCGTGGAGGCCAGCTCCAGCAGCGGGGCCGCCAGGCCGCCGTACGCGGAGAGGGCCGAGTCGAGGACCTGCCGGGTCCCGGAGCCCCGCTCGCGCAGCACCAGCGGCGCGGCGGCCAGCTCCGCCGGGGTGAGCGGGCTCCGGCGCCGCCGGGCCCACGGGTGCCCTGGCGCGGCGACCACGAAGAGCCGGTCGTGGCCGACGACCGTCCCGTCCAGCCCCTCCGGCACGCTCAGCCCCTCGACGAAGCCGAGGTCGGCCTCCCCGGCGAGGAGCCGTTCGGCGACCGCGGCGGAGTTCCCGGCGAGCAGGGAGACGGCGGTGTCCGGGCGTCCGGCCCGCAGCGCGATCAGCCAGCCCGGCAGCAGGTACTCGGCGATGGTCATACTGGCCGCGACCCGCAGCCGGGAGTCGCGCCGCCCGCGCAGCGCCTGCGCCCCCGCGTCGAAGGCTTCCGCGGCCTCCACCACGCGCCGGGCCCAGTCGGTGACCAGCGCCCCCGCCTCGGTGAGGCGGGAGCCGCGCGGGGAGCGCTCGACGAGGGCGACGCCGAGCTGCCGTTCCATCGAGCGGACCCGGCTGCTCGCGGCGGGCTGGGTGATGCCGACCTCGCGGGCCGCCCGGCCCAGGCTGCCGTGCCGGGCGACGGCGAGCAGCAGTTCCAGGGCACCCAGATCGGGCACCCGGTGGGCGAGCGGCACATGCTCCGGCTGGTCGGTCATAAGACCAGCTTATGGGGTGATAGGGGCATGATCCCTGGTGGGGCCCCGGTTCCGGCGCGAGAGTGACGCCCATGGTCACCCTCACCGCGCCGTCCACCCCTCCCCCGGTCCCCGCCGGACCGGTGCCGTCCGCCGCGGACCGGGTGCCGGGGCGGCCGTCCCTCCGCCGCCTCGGCCCGAACTGGTACGCCTCGGTGATGGGCACGGCGGCGGTCGGCACCGCCGGCTGGGGGCTCGCCTCGGCGCCGGGCGGCGCGGGCCTCGCCGGACTCGGCCTCCCGTCCGCCGTCACGACCGCCCTCCGGGCCGGCGCGACCGGTGTCTGGGCCCTGTCCGCCCTGCTGCTGGCCGTCCTGCTCACCGTGCGCGCCGTGCGCCGGGCCCGCTATCCGGACCAGGTGCGGGCCGAGCTGCTGGACCCGGCGGTGGCCCCGTTCTACGGCTGTCTGTCGATGGCGCTGCTCGCGGTGGGCGCCGGGGCGACGACGGCGGGCCGGGACCTGCTGGGCCCGGCGGCCCTCCCGGTCGCCGCCGCCCTGTTCACGGCCGGGACCGCGACTGGTCTCGTGGTGGCCGTGGCCGTGCCGTGTCTGATGGTGGTGCGGCACCGGGTGGCCCGGGAGCGCGACCCCGGTGTGGCTGCTGCCGGTGGTCGCGCCGATGGTGGCGGCGGCGACCGGGCCCCTGCTGGTGCCGCACCTGCCGGCCGGGCAGGCCCGGGAGGCGCTGCTGCTGGGCTGCTGGGCGATGTTCGGGCTGAGCCTGCTGGCCACGCTGCTGATCCTGCCGGTGGTCTTCGCCCGGCTGCTGCACCACGGCCCGCTGCCCCTCGCGCTGACGCCGTCGCTCTTCCTGGTCCTGGGGCCGCTCGGGCAGTCGACCACGGCCGTGGGCAAGCTGGCCGACGCGGCGCCCGGCGCGATCGGGGAGCCGTACGCGCGGGGGCTCGCGGTGCTGGCGGTGGTCCACGGCGTCCCGGTGCTGGGCTTCGCCCTGCTGTGGCTGGCGCTCGCGGTCGCGATGGTGGTGCGAGCGGGGCGCGCGGGGATGCCGTTCACGCTGGGCTGGTGGGCCTTCACCTTCCCGGTGGGCACCTGTGTGACGGGGGCGCAGGTGCTGGCCGAGCGGACCGGACTGACGGCGTACGCCTGGCTGGCCGCCGTCCTGTACGCCGCCCTCCTCGCGGCGTGGGCCGTCGCGGCGGCGCTCACGGCCCGGGGGCTGCTCCGGGGCGAGCTGCTGCGAGCGCCGCGCCCAGCACCGCCGGGGCGGTGACCAGGGAGGGGCCGTACCAGGTCAGGGCGCGCCCGTCGAGGAGCGCGGCGGGCAGCCCGGGGAACGCCTCGGGGCCGTCGTCCGGGCCGAAGGCGTACGGCTCGTCGGGGAGGACGACCAGGTCGGCGCCCGAGGCGCGCAGCTCGTCCAGGGGGACGCGGGGGTAGCGCTCGGCGTGGTCCGCGTAGGCGTTGGCGACGCCGAGGCGGGCCAGCAGGTCCCCGGCGAAGGTGTCGCGGCCCAGGACCATCCACGGCCGGCGCCAGATCGGCACGACGGCCCGGACGGGGGCCGGGGCGGCTGCCCCCGCGCCCCCGGCGGCCTCCCCCACGGGCCGGACGGCGGCCCAGGCGGCCTCGGCCTCGTCGAGCCAGGCGGGCCGGTCGAGCCCGCAGCCCTCGACCAGGACCCGGTGCAGTTCGGTGAAGGCCGTCTCCAGCGTGCGCACCTCGGTGACCAGGACCCGCAGGCCGGCGGCGCGCAGGGCGTCCAGGTCGGGGACGCGGTTCTCCTCCTCGTTGGCGATCACCAGATCGGGGCGCAGGGCGGCGACGGCGGCGGTGTCCGGGTTCTTGGTGCCGCCGATCCGGGCCACGTCCAGTCCGGCGGGGTGGCTGCACCAGTCGGTGGCGCCGACGAGGAGCCCGGGGGCGGTCACGGCGACGGCCTCGGTGAGCGAGGGCACCAGGGAGACGACGCGCACCGGTCAGGTCCGGGGGGCCGGGGTGGCGGAGATGTGGTCGGCGACGGCGACGAGCAGGATGCGGGTGTCCGGGCCGGTCGCCCGCCAGCGGTGGCGGACCCCGCCGGAGAGGAAGAGCGAGTCGCCGGGGCCGAGCCGGTGGGCGCGCCCCTCGGCCTCCACCTCCACCGCGCCGTCGGCGACGTACATCAGCTCGTCGTTGCGGTGGCTGAACTCGCCCTCGGTCTGGTGCTCGCCGCTGAACTCCACGGCCCGCAGCTGGTGCCGGCCGCGCACCAGGGAGCGGGAGCCCTCCGGTCCGCCGGGGTGGGCGTCCTCGCCGGCCCGGACCAGGTCCACGGTGCGGGTGGTGTCGGAGGCGGCCAGCAGGGTGCCGACGGTGGTGTCCAGGGCGTCGGCGATGCGCTGGAGGGAGCGGTCGCTCGGGCGGGCCCGCTCGTTCTCGACCTGGCTGAGGAAAGGCACGGACAGTCCGCTGCGGGCGGAGACGGCGGCGAGGGTGAGGCGCAGGGCGCGGCGGCGTTTGCGCACGGCCGCCCCCACGCGGAGAGGTTCCTCCCTCTCCTTGGGGTCCTTCGCGTCCTTCGCGTCCATCGGGTGGGCTCCCCTCCCCTGGGTCCTGTCTCACCATACGCAGCATCCGCCCCTCCGTACTCGCCAAGACGGCAGGACAAGGGCTCCGGGGGCCCGCGGTGCCGGATATGGCGACGCAAAAGGGGTGGGTCCCGCCGGATCGGCGGGACCCACCCCTCTGAACGCGCCCGTGTGCTATGGCACGGCTACCGCACCCCGCTGCGGTCGGCGCGGGCCGCAGCGGTGCGAGGCGGTGCCGGCGATCCGGCCCTCTCCCACGGGAACCAGGCCACGTTCAGCGGGCGTTCGCGCTCGTCTTGCCGCCGGCGGACTTCCCGGCCGTGCCGGTGGGGGTCCACTTCTCGGCGAGGCCGGGGTTCTCGTCCAGCCAGGCGCGGACGGCCTCCTGCTCCTTGCCCTTGCCGGTCTCCTGGATCTTCGCCTCCAGACCGGTGAGCTGCTCCTCGGTCATCTCGAAGCCCTTGAGCCACGTGGCGACCTGCGGGTTCTCGGCGCCGAAGCCCTTGCGGGCGAGGGTGTGCACGCCGTCGCCCTTGCCCCAGGAGCCCTTGGGGTCCTTGAGCTTCCTCAGGTCGTAGGCGCTGTAGGCCCAGTGCGGCGACCAGAGGGTGGTGAGGACCGGCTCCTTCTTGTCGTACGCGCGCTTCAGCTCGGCGAGCATGCCGGGCGTGGAGCCGTCGACGACCTTGTACTCGCCCTCCAGGCCGTACTCCTTGAGGACCTCGTCCTTGAGGAGGCCCATCATGCCGGCGCTGGGCTCGATGCCGACGATGCGGCCCTTGAACTCGTCCGCGCGCCCCTTGAGATCGTCGAGGGAGTCGACGCCCTTGACGTAGGAGGGGACGGACAGCTCCAGGGAGGTGGGGCCGTACCAGGAGCCCAGGTCCTCCATCCTGTCGCCGTACTTCTCCATGTAGGAGGCGTGGGTGACGGGGAGCCAGGCGTCGGTCTGGAAGTCGATCTGGCCGCCGGCGAGGCCGGTGTAGAGCGAACCGGCCTCCAGCTGCTTGGTGTCGACCTCGAAGCCCTTGCGCTCCAGGAGTTCCTTCCAGAGGAAGGTGGAGGCGATGCCCTCGTCCCAGGGGATGTAGCCGACGGAGAGCTCGGTGCCCTTGCCGATGTCGTCCGGGTCCCCGGCGGTGGCGGACTTGGCGCCGCCGAACACCCCGAGGCCGCCCGCGACGAGCGCGAGGACCAGCATCCCGGCGACGGCGACGACGGGCTGCGGGCGGTGGTTCCAGATCTTGGCCCCGCCGGCCGCGGCCCGTGCCTTGGCGAGGGCGCGGCGGCCGAGCGGGGAGACCTGGGTGCCCAGCGCGCCGGTGATCCGGTCCAGGTACATGGCGAGGATGACGATGGAGACGCCCGCCTCGAAGCCGAGGCCCACGTCCACGTTGCCGATGGCGCGGTAGACCGCGCCGCCGAGGCCGCCGCCGCCGACCATGCCCGCGATGACGACCATGGAGAGGCCGAGCATGATGACCTGGTTGATGCCGGCCATGATGGTCGGCAGGGCGAGCGGGAGCTGCACCCGGAGCAGGGTGTTGCGCCGGGTGGTGCCGAACGCCTCGGCGGCCTCGACCAGTTCGCCGTCGACCTGCCGGATGCCGAGTTCGGTCATCCGGACGCCGGGCGGCAGCGAGAAGATGATCGTGGCGATGATGCCGGGGACCACGCCGACGCCGAAGAAGATGATGCCGGGGATCAGATAGACCATCGCGGGCATCGTCTGCATGAAGTCGAGCACCGGCCGGGTGACCGCGCTGACCGCCTTGGAGCGCGAGGCCCAGACACCGAGCGGCACCGAGATCACCAGGGTGACCAGGGTGGCGACGAGGACCAGGGAGAGGGTCGACATGGCGTCGTCCCACAGCTCGACGGAGTCGATGAGCGCGAAGCCGGCGAAGGCGAGCACACCGGCGGTCAGCCCGCGCAGCCACCAGGCGGCGACGGCGAGGACGCCGGCGAAGAGCAGCGGCTCGGGGGCGGAGAGGACCGCGTAGACGCCGTCGTACAGGCCGGAGACGAGTGAGCTGATCGCGTCGAACAGCCAGGAGAGATGGAGCTGGAGCCAGTCGACACCGTTGTCGACCCACTCGCCGAGGGTGAGCCTAGGCACGGGCCACCGCCTTCTCCACGGAGTCCGGCCCGTCGGTGCGCACGGAGCCCTTCGCGGGGCCCTTGGTGAGGCCCGGGGCCGCGGGCGCGTCCTCGGGGGTCATCGGCTCGCCGAGCACGGACAGCAGCCGGGCCCGGGGCACCACGCCGATCAGCTCGCCCTCCTCGTCGGTCACGGCGACGGGTGCGCCGCTGCGGCCGCAGGGGGTGAACAGCTCGATGATCGGGGTGCCGGCGGTGACGGTGGCCGGGGCCGCCTCCAGCACGCCGGCCCGCCCACGGATCTCCTTGCCGCTGTCGGTGCGCATCCCGAAGGCGGTCTCCACATCGGCCATGATCGCGCCCGCGGTGAGCACCCGGGAGCGGTCCACGTCCTGGGTGAAGGAGGCGACGTAGTCGTTGGCCGGGGTGACGAGGATGTCCTCGGCGGTGCCGAGCTGGACGATCCGCCCGTCGCGCATGACGGCGATCGAGTCGCCCAGCCGCATGGCCTCGTTGAGGTCGTGCGTGATGAAGACGATGGTCTTCTTCAGGCGCTTCTGGAGGACCAGGAGCTGGTCCTGCATGTCCCGGCGGATCAACGGGTCCAGCGCGCTGAACGACTCGTCCATCAGCAGCAGGTCGGCGTCGGTGGCCAGCGCGCGGGCGAGGCCGACGCGCTGCTGCATACCGCCGGACAGCTCGTCGGGCCAGGACTTCTCCCAGCCCGCGAGGCCGACGAGTTCCAGCGCCTCGGTGGCGCGGCGCTCGCGCTCCTCGCGGGCGATCCCCTGGACCTCCAGGCCGTAACCGGCGTTCTCCAGGACGCTGCGGTGCGGGAAGAGCGCGAAGTGCTGGAAGACCATGCTGATCCGGGTGGAGCGCACGGTCCGCAGCTCGCGGTCGCCGATCGCCGTCAGGTCCTGCCCGTCGAAGAGGACACGGCCGGAGGTGGGCTCCAGGAGCCCGTTGAGCATGCGCAGCAGCGTGGACTTGCCGGAGCCCGACAGGCCCATGACGACGAAGATCTGTCCGGGCTCGACCGTGAACGAGGCGTCGATGACGGCCGCGGTCGTGCCGTCGGCGCGCAGTTCCTCGCGGTCGGCGCCTCCTTCGAGCCGGGTCACCGCTTCGTCGGGTCGTCTGCCGAACACCTTGTACAAGTGCTCGGCCTGGAGCCTGGACACATACACCTCACGCGTAGAACCGGGAAACGGCCCGCCACCCCCGCCGGCGGGCCGTGGAGCCCGGCGGGTCCGGCCCGCCTCCGCCCGCGCCGGGCCGTACGGTCCGGGCGTGCTTCGCTCCGATGGCCGCGCCTGCCCGGGGCCCTCGGCCGGAAACGCATAAGTGATCCACATCACCAGCAGCCCCATCTGCCCCGTCTACCCCATCCGCATCACCTGTCACAGGGGCACCGGCGGCGGCCGCGCGAACCGGGCGCTGCCGCCGGGGCACTGTCGGCGGGGTGCGGCATCATCGTGCGTGTGACGCGACGCCTGATGCTCCTCGACACCGCCTCCCTCTACTTCCGCGCCTACTACGGCGTCCCCGACTCGGTCCGCGCCCCCGACGGCACGCCCGTCAACGCGGTCCGCGGGCTGATGGACTTCATCGCGCGGCTGGTGCAGGACCACCGGCCCGACGACCTGGTGGCCTGCTGGGACAATGACTGGCGTCCGCAGTGGCGGGTGGACCTGATCCCGTCGTACAAGGCGCACCGGGTCGCCGAGGAGCAGGAGCGGGGCCCGGATGTGGAGGAGACCCCGGACACCCTCGACCCGCAGGTCCCGGTGATCCGGGAGGTGCTGGCGGCGGTCGGCATCGCCCGTATCGGCGCGGACGGTTACGAGGCGGACGACGTGATCGGCACCCTGACCGCGCGGGCGAGTGGCCCGGTGGACATCGTCACCGGCGACCGCGACCTGTACCAGCTGGTCGACGACGCCAAGCGGCGCCGGGTGCTCTACCCGCTGAAGGGCGTCGGCACCCTCCAGGCCACCGACGAGGCGTGGCTGCGCGAGAAGTACGGTGTGGACGGGCGCGGTTACGTCGATCTGGCGCTGCTGCGCGGCGACCCGAGCGACGGGCTGCCCGGGGTGCCGGGCATCGGCGAGAAGACCGCCGCGAAGCTGCTGGACGCGTACGGCGACCTGGCCGGAATCCTGGCGGCGGTGGACGACCGGACCTCGAAGCTCACCCCGGCGCAGCGCCGCCGGCTGGACGAGGCGCGCCCCTATCTGGCGGTCGCGCCGAAGGTGGTGCGCGTCGCCTCGGACGTACCGCTGCCCGAGGCCGACCTCTCGCTGCCCGAGGAACCGCGGGACCCGGCCGCCCTGGACGCGCTGGCCGAGCGCTGGGGGCTGGGCGGCGCGGTGGTGCGGCTGCGGACGGCCCTGGCGGGCTGAGCGGCGGGCGGCCCGCCGTACGGAGTGTTAACTTAGGCAAGCCTAAGTACGTACATCGTCAGGGGAGACACCGTGGCTGAACGACCGGCCCGCAAGGCACCGCAGGTCCACGAGGCGAAGGTGGTCCGCACCGAGCGGCTCACCCCGCACATGGTGCGGGTGGTGCTCGGGCTCCCCGAGGACACCTCCTTCAGCGCCGACGAGTACACCGACCACTACGTCAAACTGCTCTTCGCGCCCGAGGGCGTGAGCTACCCCGAGCCGTTCGACATGGACCGCGTCCGCGCGGAGTTCCCCCGCGAGCAGTGGCCCGCCAACCGCACGTACACGATCCGAACCTGGGACGCGGCCCACCGCGAGGCGACGATCGACTTCGTGGTCCACGGCGACGAGGGCCTGGCCGGCCCCTGGGCGGCGCGGGCCCGGGTCGGCGACCCGATGTACCTGCTCGGCCCCGGCGGCGGCTACGCCCCGGACCCGGCGGCCGACTGGCACCTGCTGGCGGGCGACGAGAGCGCGCTGCCGGCCATCGCCGCGGCCCTGGAGCGGATGCCGCAGGGCGCGGTGGTGCACGCCTTCGTGGAGGTCGGGGGCGCGGAGGACGAGCAGAAGATCGTCACCCCGGACGGGGTGGAGGTCGTCTGGCTGCACCGCGGCGACCGGCCCGCGGGCGCCGCCCTGGTCGAGGCCGTGACCGGGCTGGACTTCCCCGAGGGCGAGGTCTGCGCCTTTGTGCACGGCGAGGCGGGCGCGGTGAAGGAGCTGCGCCGCCATCTCCATGTGGAGCACGGCATCCCGCTCGCCCGCCTCTCGATCTCGGGCTACTGGCGGGTCGGCAAGACGGACGAGGCGTGGCGCGCGATCAAGCGCGAGTGGAACGAGCAGGTGGAGCGCGAGCAGGACCAGCCGGCGGCCTGACCCGCCCACCGCCCCGGACCGCCCCGGCCGACCGGGGCGGTCCTTCGCATGACACGATGCGCGGCACCGGGACCGGGCGGCTCCGGCCCGTCCGCTCCGGAACGTTCCGCCGCGGACCAATCCGCTCCCCTCCCGGCTCCGAATACGGCACGACAGACGTCCGCGACGGACGTCCCGGCCGTGCGCACCGTGGAGGAACACCGCGTGAAAGAAGCCGTCCACATCGGTGGCCCCGCCCCGGCGGGGCCCGATCTTCAGGAGCTGCTCGCCCTGGTGGCCAGAGGCGACCAGGACGCCTTCTCCGAGGTCTACGACGCCGTGAGCGGTGCGGTCCTCGGGCTGGTGCGCACGGTCCTGCGCGACCCCGCCCAGTCGGAGGAGGTCGCGCAGGAGGTCCTCGTCGAGGTCTGGCGCACGGCGGCCCGCTACCAGCCCGCCCGCGGCTCCGCGAAGACCTGGATCCTCACCCTGGCCCACCGCCGGGCCGTGGACCGGGTGCGCTCCGCCCAGGCGGCCACCGACCGGGAGCGGCGAGCCGCCCTGCTGGAGCGGACGCCCGCGTACGACGAGGTCACCGAGCAGGTGGAGGCCCGGCTGGAGCGCGAGCAGGTGCGCCGCTGCCTCGGCGGGCTGACCGAACTCCAGCGCGAGTCCGTGACGCTGGCGTACTACCGGGGCCTCGCGTACCGCGAGGTCGCCGAACTGCTGTCCGTGCCGCTCGGCACGGTCAAGACCCGACTGCGCGACGGGCTGATCCGGCTGCGCGACTGCCTGGGGGTGAGCGCGTGAACACCGTTGATCTGCACATGCTGACGGGGGCCTATGTGCTGCACGCCCTCTCGCCCGAGGAGCGCGCGGAGTTCGAGAGCCATCTGCGCGCCTGCCCGTCCTGCGCGCAGGAGGTCCGCGAACTGGCCGCGACCGCGGGGAGGCTGGCCGCCGCCGTGACCGTGACCGCGCCGCCCGCGCTCAAGCAGCGGGTGATGGCCCGGCTCCCGGCGGAGCGTCAGGAGGGCCCCGTCGTCCCGCGCCAGGCCGTCCGGGTCACCGGTGGCCGGCGCCGGGCCGTGTCCCGGTTCGTCCTCGCCGCGTGCGTCGCGGCGGCGGCCTCGCTCGGCGGGGTGGCGGTCTGGCAGTACCAGGAGGCCCGGGACGCGAGGGAACGCGCGGAGCGGGCCGAGCGCAGGACGGACGAGCTGACGGCGGTGCTCTCCGCCCCGGACGCCGTCGTGGAGAGCGGGAACCTGGCTGACGGGGCGCGGGCCACGGTCGTCGTCTCACGCGACCGGGACCGGGCCGTGTTCCTCGCCTCGGGGATGCCCAGGCCCCCGGCGGGCAAGGTCTACCAGCTCTGGTTCAACGACGGCGAGGCGATGCGCTCGGCGGGGCTCATGGACCCGGCGGCGACCGGGGGCGCGGTGCTGATGGAGGGGCCGGTGGGCGGCGCCTCGGGTATGGGGATCACGGTCGAGCCGGCGGGCGGCTCCGAGGCGCCGACCTCGGAGCCGGTGGCCCTGATGGACTTCCCCGCGTGAGGCCCGGCGGCCCCTGAGCGCGGGGCCCGGCCGGGGCCGGGCGGCCGGGCCCCGGTCTCAAGGCGCCCGGGCTCAGGGCCGCCGGGTCCCGGGGACCGCGTCCCGCTTCGGCGGCAGCGGGAGGAAGCCGCTGGTACGGGCCGCGTACGCGGCGAAGCCCGGCCGGTCCGCCATATGCCGCTCCAGCAGCCGCTTGCCGCTCCCCCGGGTCAGCAGGAAGCTCATCACCACCGGGCTGACCAGGCACATCGCGGCCACGGCCGGCAGGTCGCAGACGAAGAGGAACAGGCCCCACCACACCAGGAAGTCCCCGAAGTAGTTCGGGTGCCGCGTCCACGACCACAGGCCCCGGTCCATGATCCGGCCCTTGTTCGCCGGGTCCGCCTTGAACCGGGCGAGCTGCGCGTCCCCCACCGCCTCGAAGACGAGACCGGCGAGCCAGACCGCGCAGCCCGCCCAGACCACGGCCCCGGCCGGGCCGTGGACGTACTGCGCGGCCTGCACGGGGAGCGAGACCAGCCACACCAGGGCGCCCTGGAGGAGGTAGACCATCCGCAGCGCGTAGAGGTTCCGGTTGCCGGGGGCGCGGGAGAGCATCCGCTCGTACCGGGGGTCCTCGCCGTGGCCCCGGCCGCGCCGCGCGATGTGCGCGGCGAGCCGCAGCCCCCAGACGCAGGTCAGTACGGTGACGAGCAGCCGGCGCGGGTCGTCGCCCTCACCGGCGGAGGCGGCGTACGAGGTCAGGGCCACCGCCGCGAACCCGAGCCCCCAGGCGACGTCCACGATCCGGTGCAGCCCCTTGCGCACCGCCACGGCGAAGGTCACCAGCATCACGGCGAGCGCGGCGCCCGCGCTGAGGCCGAGCCCCTGCGCGAACGCCGCCCACGAGAAGCCGTTCATGACGCGTACCACTCCTTCGGTGTCGCGGGCATTCCGGAAGCCCCGCCCGCGCCGGGCCGCACCGCGAGGATCTGGTCGACGCCCATCCGCCGTTCCTCGAACGCCAGCCCGCCGCCGACCAGATAGAGCCGCCAGACCCGGGCCGTCTCCTCCCCGGCGAGGGCGGCGAACTCGGCCCAGCGCTCCTCCAGCGTCCGGTGCCAGGCCGCGACCGTGCGCGCGTAGTGCTCGCGCAGCGACTCCACGGACCGGACCTCCAACCCGGCGCCCTCCAGCAGGGAGACCGTGTCTCCGACCGGGCGCATATGCATGTCCGGGGCGATGTACGACTCGATGAACGTGCCCCCGCCGGGCGCGTTGGCGCCCCGGGACATCTGCTGCACGAGGACCCGGCCGCCCGGCCGGACCATCCCGTGCAGCACGGCGGTGAACGCCGGGTACTCGGCGTCGCCGACGTGCTCGCCCATCTCGACGGTGGAGACCGCGTCGTAGCCGCCGCCCTCGATGTCCCGGTAGTCGCTGTGCCGGACCTCGACCAGCCCGCCGAGCCCCCGCTCCTCGACCTGCCGCCGTACATGGGCGGCCTGTTCGGCGGCGAGGGTCACGGCGGTGACCCGGACCTGGTGCTCCGCCGCCGCGTACAGGGTGAGCGAGCCCCAGCCGCAGCCGATGTCCAGCAGCCGGTCACCGGCGCGCAGTCCGAGCTTGCGGCAGATCAGCTCCAGCTTGGCGCGCTGCGCGTCCCCGAGACTCTGACCCGCGCCCGCGCCCGGGCCCGCACCCGCGTCGGCGTCGGCGTCGGCGTCGGCGTCGGTCCAGTACGCGCAGGAGTACGCCATGGTGTCGTCGAGCAGCAGGGCGTAGAAGTCGTTGGACAGGTCGTAGTGGTGGCTGATCGCCGCCCGGTCACGGGACTTGCTGTGCGGGTCGCCGCTGAGCCGGGCCTGGGAGGCGGGCGCGGGCGGGCGGGGCCCGACGGCGCCGAGGCGCAGCGCGGTGCCCAGCGCCCGGGCCCGGTCGGCGAGGGTGAGCCGGTGCGGGGCGAGGGCGCGCCCGCGGACGGCGGCCCAGACGGTGCGCAGCCCCTCCGCGAGGTCGCCCTCGACATCGATCTCGCCCGTGATGTACGCCTGGGCGAGGCCGAGTTCACCGGGCTGCCACAGCAGCCGGCGCAGGGCCCGCCGGGAACGGATCACCACCACCGGTCCGGTGCCGGTGCCCGCGGTGGAGCCGTCCCAGGCGCGCAGCCGCAGGGGCAGCCGCCCGCCGAGGACCTCCTCGACGAGGGGTAGCAGGCGCTGGGCGGCGCCGGTGCGGGTGCGGGTGCGGGTGCGGGTGCGCGGGGTGCGGTCGCCGCGGCCCGGTCCGGTCGCCGCGCCCCGGGCCGGAGTGGTCGCGGAAGCCGTCATGCCGTCTCTCCGTTCCTGCCGGGCCGGGTCAGCCTCAGCTGGCGCACATCCAGGTAACCGGAGCGGAAGCCCGCCTCCGAGTAGGCCAGGTAGAAGGTCCACATCCGGCGGAAGGTCTCGTCGAAGCCGAGCGCGTCCACCTCGGCGGCCCGGGCGCTGAAGGTCTCCCGCCACAGCCGCAGGGTCTCCGCGTAGTGCGGTCCGTAGCCGTCGCAGGCCGTGACGCGCAGGGCGGTGTGCTCCTCGGTGACCTCGCGCATCGCCTGGGTGGAGGGGAGCATTCCGCCGGGGAAGATGTACTTCTGGATCCAGGTGTGGGTGTCCCGGGAGGCGAGCATCCGCTCGTGCGGCATGGTGATCGCCTGGAGGGCGACCCGGCCGCCGGGGGCGAGCAGCCGGTCCAGGGTCCGGAAGTACTCCGGCCAGAACTCGGCGCCGACCGCCTCGATCATCTCCACGCTGACCACGGCGTCATAGGTGCCCAGCACCTTGCGGTAGTCGCGCAGCAGGACGGTGACCCGGTCCGCGAGGCCCGCCTCCCGCAGCCGCCGCCGGGCCAGGCGCTGCTGCTCCTCGGAGAGGGTGACGCTGACGACCTTCGCGCCCCGGCGGGCGGCGCGCAGGGCGAGTTCGCCCCAGCCGGTGCCGATCTCCAGGAGCTGGGTGCCCTCGCCGACCCCCGCCAGGTCCAGCAGCCGGTCGATCTTGCGGTGCTGGGCGGCGGCCAGCAGCTCCGGCTCGGCGGGCAGCGCCCGGAACACCCCGGCGGAGTAGGTCATCGTCTCGTCGAGGAACAGGGCGAACAGCTCGTTGGAGAGGTCGTAGTGGTGGCTGATGTTGGCGCGGGTCGCGTCGGTGGTGTTGCGGTGCCGGTCCGGCTGCCGAGGGGCCCAGAGTCCGCGCAGCCGCTGGAGGGACGGGGGCACCAGCGTCGCCGCGTTCCCCGCGAGGACTTCGAGGACGCCCACCAGGTCCGGGGCGTCCCACTCGCCCGCCATATAGGACTCCCCGAAGCCGATGAGCCCGCCCGCCGCGATGCGCCGGAAGAAGGCGCGCGGCTGGTGGACGCGCATCAACGGCCCGCCCAGGCCCAGGGGTTCGTCCTCACCGGCGATCCGGACCCGCAGCGGGAGCGGCCGCACGGCGTGCCGGACGATCCGCTCGGCGACCGCCGTGCGCAGCCGGGACACCTCGGGCGGCGCGGCGACGTCCGGCCACCGCTCCGCGTCGACGCGGACCGCGCCGGCGGTCGGGGCCGGGGTCGGGGGCGAGGCCGGGTTCGGGATCGGCGGGACGGGGATGACGGGCACGCTCACTGGACACCCTCCTGGGGGCTGTGACGGGGACGGGGCCGCACGGGCAGGCGGCGCAGGTAGAGGCGTATGCCGTGGTAGCGGATACCCGCGGACACGGCGAGGGTGGCGAGGGGGCGGCGCAGCACGCAGCGCAGCACCGCGCCGGTGGTGGCGGGGCGGCGTTCGCCGCGCACGGTCGCGGTGAACGGGCGCCCGCCGTCCTGCTCCAGATGGACCGTCAGGGCGAGCCGCTCCCCCGGTTCGGGCAGCCGCATCCGGTAGCGGCCCTCGACGTCGAAGAACGGGGAGACGTAGAACTCCTTGTCCACGGTGGCCCGGTGCTCCTCGTCGGCGTGGAGGAGGTAGCAGTGGCGCTCGCCGTAGGTGTTGTGGACCTCGGCGACGGTGCAGAGCGGGGTGCCGTCGGGGCGGCGGCACCAGTAGAGGGTCAGCGGGTTGAAGACATGTCCGAGGACGCGGCCGTGGGCGAGCATCAGCACCCGCGCGTCGCCGAGTTCGATGCCCCGCGCCGCGAGGAACGCGGCGAGCCCGGCGCGGATGCTGGGCGCGCCGCCACCGAAGTGGTCCCGGGCGTCGAAGCGGGCGAGGGGCCGCAGCGGCAGCGGAAGCCGGGGCGGGGCGTCGGGGTCGACCAGCCAGAGATAGGTGCGGTGCCGCAGGGCGTAGGTGCTCGGCGCGGTCCGCACATGGGCGACCTCGCACGGGTACAGGGCGGGGGCCGGGGCGCGGGCGGCGGGTGCGCTGCTCACCACTCCACCCCCAGGGCGCGGGCCGCCTCGACCCCGGAGCGGCAGCCGTCCTCGTGGAAGCCCCAGCCGTGGTACGCCCCGGCGAAGGCGGTGACGGGCCCGCTGAGGGCGGGCAGCAGCCGCTGGGCGGCGACGGACTCGGGCGTGAAGACCGGGTGCTCGTACGCCATCCGCGCCAGCACCCGGTCCTCGGGTACGCGCTCCGCGCCGCCCAGGGTGACGACGTAGGACTCGGGGGCGTCCAGCCGCATCAGCCGGTTCATGTCATAGCTCACCCGCACCGCCGCGGCGCCCGCGTCGCAGTCCGGCATGGAGAAGTTCCAGCTCGCCCGGGCCCCGGCGGAGCGCGGGAGGACGGAGTCGTCGGTGTGCAGGACGGTCGTGTTGCGGGAGTAGGTGAACGCGCCGAGGGCCCTGGTCTCCTCGGCGGTCGGGTCGGCGAGGAGGCGCAGGGCCTGGTCGGGGTGGGTGGCGACGACCACGCCGTCGTACTCCCGGCTCTCCCCGTCCTCCCCGGTGACCTCGACGCCGTCGGCGTGGCGGCGCACGGCCCGGACGGGGGTGCCGGTACGCACGGCGGAGAGCTGCTTGCCGATCCGGTCCACGTACTCGCGCGAGCCGCCGGTGACCGTGCGCCAGACCGGGGAGCCGGAGATCGCGAGCATCCCGTGGTGGTCGAGGAAGCGGAACAGGTGCAGCGCGGGGTACCGCAGGGCGGTGCGGGCGTCGCAGGACCAGACGCAGGAGACGACCGGCGCCATGAAGTGGGCCGTGAAATACGGGGAGAAGCCCGCGTCCGCGATGAACCGCCCCACGGTCAGCGTCTCGTCGCGCTCCTCGTCCAGCAGCCGCCGCGCCCGCCGGTGGAAGCGGGGCACCTCGGTGAGCATCCGCAGATACGCCCCGCGCAGCGCCTGCCGGGGCCGCGCGAACAGCCCGGCGGGCCCGCGCGCGCCCGCGTACTCCAGCCCGCAGCCCTCGCACCGCACGGACATGCTCATCTCCGACTCCTGCGTGGCCACCCCGAGTTCCCCGAAGAGGCGCAGCAGCTGCGGATAGGTCCGCTCGTTGTGCACGATGAACCCGGAGTCCACCCGCGTCAGCCGCCCACCGGGCCCCGGTACGTCATGGGTGTGCGCATGCCCGCCGAGCCGCGAGTCCGCCTCGTACAGGGTCACCTCGTGCTCACGCTGAAGGATGTACGCGGCGGTCAGCCCGGCGACCCCACTCCCCACCACGGCGGTCCGCCGCCGCTCCGTCGCTCTCATTCCGCTCCCTCCGAGCGGCTGGGAGCCGCCCCTCGGGTGCTATTCGTGCCGACGGGGGTGATCGGATTGGTCCGGCGGGAATCTTTTCGCACCGGCGCCCTGGCCCGCGGGGGCGCCGCACAACGCAGCCGCCCCGGCCACCGCCATGTGGGCGGTGACCGGGGCGGGCCGGGCCGGTTCTCCCGCTCAGCCCAGGGAGCTGTACGCCACCACCCCCCGCAGCATCGCGTCCACCGCCTTGCGCGCGTTCTTCGCGACGGTGCTGTTCTCCCTGGGGGCCGCGGCGGCGATCTGGCCGAGGACGTCGATGACCTGCTTGGACCAGCGGACGAAGTCGCCGGCCGGCATCTCCGCCTCCCGCAGGACCTCGTCCAGGCCCCGGTCGGAGGCCCACTGGTACGCGGCCCAGGCGAAGCCGAGGTCGGGCTCGCGCTGGCCGACGCCCTCCGCCTGGTTGATCCGGAAGTCCTCCTCCAGCGCGTCGAGGCGGCCCCAGATGCGGACCATCTCGCCGAGGGCGGTCTTGGCCGCGCCGGCCGGGACCTTGGGGGCCACCGCGTCGTCCGCCTGGCGGGACTCGTAGACCAGGGCCGAGACGCAGGCGGCGAGTTCGGCGGGGACGAGGCCCTCCCAGACGCCCTCGCGCAGGCACTCGCTGGCCAGCAGGTCGAGTTCGCCGTAGAGGCGGGCGAGGCGCCTGCCGTGCTCGGTGACCTCGTCGCCGCGGAGGTAGTCCATCTCGGTCAGCAGGGCGACGATCCGGTCGAAGGTGCGCGCGATGGTGTTGGTGCGGCCCTCGATGCGCCGCTCCAGCTGCCGGGTGTCGCGCTGGAGCCGGTGGTAGCGCTCGGCCCAGCGGGCGTGGTCCTCGCGCTCGTCGCAGCCGTGGCACGGGTGGGCGCGCAGCGCGGTCCGCAGCCTGCTGATCTCGCGGTCGTCCGCGGCCGATGACCGGCCCCGGCGGTGCCGGTCCGGCACGATGTGCCCGGCCTTGGTGCGCAGCGCCGAGGCCAGGTCGCGGCGGGACTGCGGGGAGCGGGCGTTGAAGGACTTGGGGATGCGCATCCGCTCCAGCGCCTCCACCGGCACCGGGAAGTCCATCGAGGCCAGCCGCTTGACCTGGCGCTCGGCGGTGAGGACCAGCGGGCGCGGCCCGTCGTGGTGGTCGAAGCCCCGGTGGCCGTTGGTCCGGCCGGCCGGGAGCCCCGGGTCCAGGACCAGCGCCAGGCCGGCGAACTTGCCGGTCGGCACATGGATCACATCGCCCGGCCGGAGCTTCTCCAGGGAGGCGGCGGCCGCTGCCCGGCGCTGCGCGGCGCCCTGCTTGGCCAGCTCGTTCTCCCGGTCCTTGAGCTCCCGGCGCAGCCGCGCGTACTCCTCGAAGTCGCCCAGGTGGCAGGTCATGCCCTCCCGGTAGCCTTCCAGCCCTTCCTCGTTGCGCTGGACCTGGCGGGAGATCCCGACGACCGACCGGTCCGCCTGGAACTGCGCGAAGGAGGTCTCCAGCAGCTCCCGGGAGCGGTGCCGGCCGAACTGGTGCACAAGGTTGACGGCCATGTTGTACGAGGGCCTGAAGCTGGAGCGCAGCGGATACGTGCGGGTGCCCGCGAGCCCGGCCAGCGCGGACGGGTCCATCGCGCGCTGCCACAGGACCACCGCGTGGCCCTCGACGTCGATCCCGCGCCGCCCGGCCCGGCCGGTGAGCTGGGTGTACTCGCCGGGGGTGATGTCGGCGTGCTGCTCGCCGTTCCACTTGACGAGCTTCTCCAACACCACCGTCCGCGCGGGCATGTTGATGCCCAGCGCCAGGGTCTCGGTGGCGAACACGGCCTTCACCAGGCCGCGGACGAACAGCTCCTCCACGACCTCCTTGAAGGTCGGCAGCATGCCGGCGTGGTGCGCGGCGATGCCCCGCTCCAGGCCCTCCAGCCACTCGTAGTAGCCGAGGACGTGCAGGTCCTCGCCGGGGATGGCGGCGGTGCGCTCCTCCACGATCCGGCGCACCTCGGCGCGCGCGTCCTCGTCGTTGAGGCGGAGCCCGGCGTACAGGCACTGCTGGACGGCGGCCTCGCAGCCGGCCCGGCTGAAGATGAAGGTGATCGCGGGCAGCAGCCCCTCGGCGTCGAGCCGGTCGATCACCTCGGGCCGGCCCGGCGTCCAGATGCGGCTGCGCTGACGGCGCTCGCGCTCCCGGTCGGCCTCGCGGACCATCTTGCCGCGGCGCCGGTCGCGCGGGTTGTACGTCCGCTGGTTCTCCATCCGGGCCAGGCGCACCAGGTCCGGGTTGACCTCGCGCTTGGTCCGGCCCCGGCCGCCGTGGTCGGTGCTCTCCTCGAAGAGGTCGTACATCCGGCGGCCGGCCATGACGTGCTGCCACAGCGGAACGGGCCGCTCCTCGGAGACGATCACCTCGGTGTCGCCGCGGACGGTGTCCAGCCAGTCGCCGAACTCCTCGGCGTTGGACACGGTCGCGGAGAGCGACACCAGGGTCACCGACTCGGGCAGGTGGATGATCACTTCCTCCCAGACGGCACCGCGGAAGCGGTCCGAGAGGTAGTGCACCTCGTCCATGACGACATAGCCCAGGCCGCTGAGCGAGGAGGACCCCGCGTACAGCATGTTCCGCAGGACCTCGGTGGTCATGACGACCACGGGCGCCTCGGAGTTGACGGAGTTGTCCCCGGTGAGCAGGCCGACCTTCTCGGGGCCGTAGCGCCGCACGAGGTCCGCGTACTTCTGGTTGGACAGGGCCTTGATCGGCGTCGTGTAGAAGCACTTGCGGCCCTGGGCGAGCGCCAGGTGGACGGCGAACTCGCCCACGATGGTCTTGCCGGAACCGGTCGGCGCCGCGACGAGCACGCCCTTGCCGGCCTCCAGGGCCTGGCACGCCTCGACCTGGAAGGGGTCGAGGCCGAACTCGTACATCGCGCGGAAGGGGGCCAGCGCGGTGGCCTCCTCACGGGCGCGGACGCGGGCGGCGGCATAGCGCTCGGCGGGGGAGAGATCCTCGGTCATCTTGCTTCGAGCCTACCCGCCGCCTCGGACACTCAGCGGATCTTTATCGGGCCGCTGGCCGGGGGCGGTGCAACTCGCCTGCACGGTCGGGCGCTCCCGCAGGTTGACCGCGATCAGGCCACATCCGTCCGAATTCTCGGATGACGCGGTCCGGCGGGCCAGGCATGATCACTCAGGACCGAAGTCACCTTATGTAGCGGAACATCATGCTCCGCGGCACTCGGGGGGAAACGAATGAATCTGCGCAGGAAGGCCGTGGCCACCACGGTGGCGGCGAGCGCCGCTCTGGTCGGGGTGATGGCCGCGCCCACCCCGGTGGCGGCGGCCGCCGCCACGAAGTGCTCCAAGACGCAGCACAAGGAAGTCGACACCGTAGGCCCGAACCTCGACATGTACATCGAGCTGTGCGTCGTCAGGGACTCGTCGAACCGCTACCACGCCCGTGCGACGGTCAAGTGGGCGGACGGCGGCGGGGGTGCCTGCTGCGGCATGGAGAAGGTGCTCGTCGAGGTCCGGCTGGAGCGCCGGGACGTCGTACAGCGGAAGGCCACCGGGAATCTCCAGGCTTCCATGAGCGGCTCCGCGAGCGGGACGATCCCGATCAGGACGAGCACCTACACGTCGAGTTCGGCCGGCGGCTGGACCGCCGACGGCAAGGTCACCTACAACATCCAGAGCGATGGCGCAGGCGACAAGGTCTGGGACCTCGGCGGTTCACCGTCCATCTGAGGTCCGTCCGAGGCCACGCACGGCACTGGTTCGTGTCCGGAACGTCTCGCCTGGTCCACGACGCCCGGCACGCACGCTCGCCGCGTTGTCGTCAGGGGCCATGGTCCTGTTCCGGGCGAACTCAGGTGACGTCGTCGTACCCGCCGGGCGCGCGTCGGTCGGACTCGCCGCTCGCCTGCTCGGGCAGCGCCCGCGGCGGGGCGACGGGCTCCACGCCACCGAGGGCCGCCGGGGTGAGGTCGAGTTCGGACGCCTCGTCGTCGGAGAGCCCCGCGTCCGGGTCCTGCTTGCGGCGGCGGAAGTCGTTGGCCATCGAGATGCCGACCGCGACGAAGTAGAGGAGTGCCAGCGGGCCGGCGAGCAGCAGCATGGAGATCGGCTCACCGCCGGGCGTCGCGATCGCGGCGAACGCCGTGAGGCCGATGATCATGCCGCGCCACCAGCCGAGCATCCGCTTGCCGGTGAGGACACCGGTGAAGTTGAGGAGGATGAGCAGCAGCGGGAGCTCGAAGGCCGCGCCGAACACCACGATCATGCGGGTGATCAGATCGAGGTAGTCGTCCAGCGGAAGCAGGTTCTGCGCGTTGTCCGGCGTGAAGCTGAGCATGATCTCCGCGGTCTGCGGAAGGATCGTGTACGCGAGGTACGAGCCCGCCGCGAAGAGCGGGACGCCGATGGAGGCGAAGACGAGCGAGTACCGCTTCTCCGTGCGGTGCAGACCGGGGGCCACGAAGGCCCAGAGCTGGTACAGCCAGACCGGCGTGGCGAAGAGCACACCAGCCATCAGGGAGACCTTCAGCGTGATGGTGAACGGCGACAGCAGACCGTTCGTCGTCATCGTGGCGCAGGGCTCGCCGTTCCTGGTCCTCAGGGCACCGTCCGTGCAGCCCACGGACTCCAGGATCGGCCGCATCAGGAAATCGAAGATCTCCTTCTGGAAGTAGGCCGCGACCACCACGGCGACAACGACGGCGAGAACCGACTTCAGCAGTCGGTTGCGCAGCTCACGCAGGTGTTCGGCCAGGGGCATCCGCCCCTCGGCGTCCTTCTCCTGCTTGCGGGCAGACTTGAGCAACCCACGTTCCTCGTCTCGTACGGCGGCGGCCTGGGGGTCAGCTCTGGGTCGTGCGGTTGGTGTCGGTCACCGGGCGCGAGCTGGTCACATCCCCGGGCGCGGCCTGGATCGTCCGGTGGGTGGTGGGCTGGGCGGGCTCCTGGTCGGCGGGCTGCGGAGCGGGGGCCGCCGCCTCGTCGTCCTTCTTCATCGCCTTGGCCTCGCTCTTGAGGATACGAGCGGACTTGCCGAGCGAACGGGCCATATCGGGAAGCTTCTTGGCACCGAACAACAGCAGGATGACCGCGATGATCAGAACGATCTCGAGAGGCTTCAGATTGCCGATCATGGGCGACTTCCTTATTACCGTGGCGGCTGCGGCTGGTTACCCGGCGTCGGACACGAGTCCGGTCACCGCGCATTCGCTGCGATCGTAACCCGCGGGGGTAAACAGGGGGCAATGCCCTTGCGTACTCCCGGCCCGGTGCGTTCCGGCCCTGAGCACCGGGATCTTCAGCGTACTCCCCGTCCCGAGCCGCACGGGCACCCCCTCGGCGCCTGTCCGGAACCCCGCGCTCCCCAGGTCAGCGCAGCGCCTCCCCCGTGCGCGCCAGGTCCGTCGCCGCGCGTTCCAGGTCCTGGGCGGCTCTGTCGATGCGGCGGGCGGTGCGGGCGACCTCCTGGGAGAGGCGGCGGGCCTCGACGAAGACCTTGATACCGAGAACACCGAGCACCGCGATCCCGAGGAAGCCGAGAGCGACGGCGAGCATGGGCCAGAACATGCGCCGAGCCTAGACGGTCCGGCCCGCCGCCCGGTACGGGCGACCCCCAGCCCCGCTCACCCCGCGCTCACCCCGCCGAGTGCAGCCGCAGCGTCCGCACCCCGCCGCCGGTCAGCAGCTCCACTATCCGCTCGCCCGCCGGCTTGCGGACCGCGGTGCCGCACTCGGGGCAGGTGAACGAGTAGAAGGTCGTCCGCCGGCTCCCGCCGATCGCGAGCCGCAGCGCGCCCGCCGACAGCTCGAACCGGGCCCGGCAGTCGGGGCAGGCCGCCTTGAAGAGCACCGGTCCGAGCGGCGCGGCCAGGGGAAGGGTCACGGAGGCGGATGCGGATGTCATACGGTGTGCAGCTCCTCGATCCCGGCCGTCAGTCCCGGCCGTCGTACGCCGCGAGCGCGTCCCGCGCCGCGGTCCTCGCGCTCTCGGCCAGCTCGGGCGGGGACACGATCCGCCCGTCCCGGCCGAGTCTGAGGGCGAGCCGGCGCAGCGAGGCGGGCGCCGGGGTCCGCAGGGTGATGCGCAGGCCGCCGTCGGGCAGCTCCTCGGCGCTGTCGTGGGGGTAGTACTCGGCGACCCAGCGCCCGCCGGGGCCGACCTCCACGACCACCTCGGGGTCGTCGGCGGACGGCTGGACCAGGCCCTCGGAGAGATCGCGCAGTTCGATCTCCGGCGGCGCGGCCGGGGCGTCGAGCAGCCGGATCTCCGCGACCCGGTCGAGCCGGAAGGTGCGGCGCGCCTCGGACTGCCGGCACCACGCCTCCATATAGGTGTGGCCGACGGCGAAGAGCCGGATCGGGTCGACCTCCCGCTCGGTGAGCTCGTCGCGGGCGGGCGAGTAGTAGCGCAGCCAGAGCCGCCGCCGCTCCGAGATCGCGCGGTCCACTTCGGCGAAGACCCCGCCCTCGGCCTCGAAGGTGACCGACAGCCGGGAACTCGCGCCCGCCGCCTCGCCGGCCGCCCCCTCGATCTTGGCGGTGGCGCGCAGCAGCGCGTCCCGGTCGCCCTCGCGCAGCCCGGGCAGGGTGGCGACGGCGCGGGCGGCGACGAGCAGGGCGGTGGCCTCGTCGGCGGCGAGGCGCAGCGGCTCGGCGGTGGACTCCCCCGAGGCGTCGGGGTTGCGCCACCAGATCCGCTCGCCGTCGGTGTCGATGTCGAGCAGGTCCCCGCCGCGGAAGCTGGTGCCGCACATGGGCAGCACATCGAGGTCGGAGATGAGTTCGTCCTCGGTGATGCCGAAGGCGCGGGCGACGTCCGCGATCCGGGCGCCGGGGCGCTCGCGCAGATAGGTCACCAGCGACAGCATCCGCCGGGTCTGGTCGATGGCGTTCGCGGCCACGGTCGTACGACTCCCTCTCAGCCCTTGGCCACGGCGCGCAGCCGGTCGACCACGTCGGCCCGCAGATCGGCGGGCTCCAGCACGACGACGTCCGGGCCCAGCTCGACGAGCCAGGCGTCCAGTCCGTGTCCGTACGGAATCTCCAACTCGTCCCACCCGTCCCCGAGTTCCCGGACGACGACGGCCCGGGCGCGCAGCGGGTAGCCGCTGCCGGCCCGCAGCCGGATGAGGGCGGTGCGGGTCGCGGTCTCGCCCGCCCACTCGGCGACGGTCTCCCGGACGGTCACCACGTCGGGGACGGGCACGGTGAAGGCGCCGGTCCGGGCCTTGACGCGGCCGACGATCCGGGAGAGCCGGAAGACGCGTTCGGCGCCGCGGTCGCGGTCGTACCCGGCGAGGTACCAGTGGCCGCGCCAGCATTCCAGGGCCCACGGCTCGACATGGCGCTGCTCGGGCCGGGCCGCGTTGGCCTTGCGGTAGTCGAAGACGACGGGGCGGCGGTCCCGGCAGGCGAGCATCAGCGGCTCGAACGCGGCCTCGTGGACGGGGATACGGGGCTCCAGGGCGCCGGGCCGGTCCTCGAAGGCGTCGTCCGCCTCGGGCATTCCCGCGGCGCGCAGCTTCTGGAGGGCTCCGCTGGCGGCGCCGGCGAGGCGGGCCTGCTGCCAGACCCTGGCGGCCAGCCCCAGGGCGGCGGCCTCCTCGGCGTCCAGGGTGATCGGCGGGAGCCGGTTGCTGTCGCGGCGTGCCAGGTAGCCGATTTCACCGTCCAGAGCCTCCACGGTCTCGATGACCAGGCCCAGTTCACGGAGATCGTCCTTGTCCCGCTCGAACATGCGGTTGAAGGAGTCGTCCGTGGACGCCTCCAGATACGCCTCGATGGACCCGCGCAGTTCACGCTTGCTGAGCGGGCGCCGGGTGCCGAGCAGGCACAGTGCCAGGTTCATCAGCCGCTCGGCCTTGGCGATGGCCATCGACGCCCTTCACCTCTTCGTGTCGTCCCTGTGAGCGTCGACCGTACCGCCCCGGGGTGTCCGGACAAAAGCGAGGGCCCACGCCGGACGGCGTGGGCCCTCGTCACCGTGCGCGGCCGCGCACGGGGTGTTCTCAGACGGCGACCAGGTCGCAGACGAAGATCAGCGTCTCGCCGGGGGCGATGGCGCTGCCGGCGCCGCGGTCGCCGTAGGCGAGGCGGGCCGGGATGGTCAGCTGGCGGCGGCCGCCGACCTTCATGCCCTGGATGCCCTTGTCCCAGCCCTGGATGACCTGGCCGGCACCGAGCTGGAAGCGCAGCGGGGTGCCGCGGTTCCAGGAGGCGTCGAACTCCTCACCGGTGGAGAAGGCCACGCCCACGTAGTGGACCTGGACGGTGTCGCCCGCCTTGGCCTCGGGGCCGTCGCCCTCCCAGACCTCCTTGATCTCCAGGTCGGCCGGCGGCTCGCCGCCCGGGAAGTCGATCTCGGGCTTCTCGATGCTCACGGAATGGTGCTCCTTGTGTCTCTCATGTCGAGCGGGCCGGGTCATTCTCGCAGAACGCGCAGGTGAAACGCGGACTGCCCGGGGCCTGTCCGGCAGGTCCCGGGCAGCACGTCGTGCCAGGGGGTGTCCGAAAGGCCGCGCCGTTCGCCCGGACGTCGCGAACCAGGCGAGACGTTCCGGACACGACCTAGGAGGCCGAGAGGATGTCGACCGAGAAGACCAGCGTCGACTTCGGCGGGATGCCCTGCTGCTCCTGGTCGCCGTAGCCCTTGTCCGGCGGGATGACCAGCAGCACCCGGCTGCCGACCTTCTTGCCCTCCAGGCCCTCCTGCCAGCCCGGGATGACCTGGGCGAGCGGGAAGCTGACCGGCGCGCCGCCGCGGGCGTAGCTGCTGTCGAACTCCTTGCCGTCCTTCCACAGGACGCCCTTGTAGGCGACGGCGAGGGTGTCGGTCTTCTTCACCGCGGCGCCGTCGCCCTCGATGATGTAGTTCGACACGAGCTTGGTGGGGGCGTCCTTCTTCGGGACGGTGATCGACGGGGCCTTGCCGTCGGTGTTGGTGCCGACCTTGGGCAGGTCGATGTTGTCCTGGGCGACCTCGGTGCCCTTGGCGACCTTGGGGACGGTGGTCGACTTCAGGATGTCGACGACGAAGACCAGCGTGGAGTTCGGCTTGATCTGGCCCTGGCCCTGGTCCCCGTAGGCGAGGTCCGGCGGGATGGACAGCTCGACGCGGCTGCCGACCTTCTTGCCCTCCAGGCCCTGGTCCCAGCCCTTGATGACCTGTCCGGCGCCCAGCGTCAGATCGAAGGGCTGGCCGCGGTCGAAGCTGTTGTCGAACGGCTGGTCGGAGTCCCAGGTCTGCCCCAGGTAGTTGACCTGGATCTGGTCGCCCTTCTTGGTCGTGGCGCCGTCGCCCTCGCTCACGACCTCGCTCTTCAGCTCCTTCGGCGGCTCGCCCTCGCCCTTGGCGAGCGTGGGCTTCTCGCCGAACTTCTCGCCCTTGGTGATGGCGGGCAGCCCGTTCGTGGACGAGGCGGAATCGGAGTCCTTGTTTTCGCTGCCGCACGCCACTGCCGACAGCAGCAGCAGCGGGACGACGAGAAGGCCGGCAAGTCGGCGCACGTGTTCCTCAGATCTCAGACGGCACGGTCGGTCAATCGGTCCGGGACACTCTAGGGCGTGCCCCGGGCCCCGTACGAGAAACGTACGGGGCCCGGGTGACGTTCCGGTCCTGTGTGCTGGACGACCCTGCCGGGTGGTGCGGCCGGCCACCGCACCGCCGCGATCACATTCCGGCGATCAGTTTCTCGACCCGGTCGTCGACCGATCGGAAGGGGTCCTTGCAGAGCACCGTGCGCTGCGCCTGGTCGTTGAGCTTGAGGTGCACCCAGTCGACGGTGAAGTCCCGGCGCTGCTCCTGCGCCCGCCGGATGAAGTCCCCGCGCAGCCGCGCGCGGGTGGTCTGCGGGGGCACGGACTTGCCCTCGAAGATCTTCAGGTCGTTGCAGATGCGGGCGGCCTGGCCCTTGCGCTCCAGGAGGTAGTACAGCCCGCGCCGGCGGTGGATGTCGTGGTAGGCGAGGTCTATCTGCGCGACCCTCGGGTGCGACATGGTCATGTTGTGCTTGGCCCGGTACCGCTCCAGGAGCTTGTACTTCATGACCCAGTCGATCTCGGTGCCGATGCGGTCCAGGTCCTCGGCCTCGATCGCGTCCAGGGTGCGGCCCCACAGCTCCAGGACCTGGGCGACGGTGCCGGTGCGGATACCCCGGCGGTCCACGAAGTCGACGGCCTTCTCGTAGTACTCGCGCTGGACCTCCAGGGCGGACGCCTCACGGCCGGAGGCGAGGCGCACCTTGCGCTGGCCGGTGATGTCGTGGCTGACCTCGCGGATGGCCCGGATCGGGTTCTCCAGGGTGAGGTCGCGCATCACGGTGCCCGCCTCGATCATGCGCAGCACCAGATCGGTGGCGCCGACCTTGAGGAGCATGGTCGTCTCGGACATGTTGGAGTCGCCGACGATGACGTGGAGGCGGCGGTAGCGCTCGGCGTCGGCGTGCGGCTCGTCACGGGTGTTGATGATCGGCCGCGAGCGGGTGGTGGCGGAGCTGACGCCCTCCCAGATGTGCTCGGCGCGCTGGCTGACGCAGTAGACCGCGCCGCGGGGCGTCTGGAGCACCTTGCCGGCACCGCAGATGAGCTGCCGGGTGACCAGGAAGGGAATCAGGATGTCGGCCAGCCGGGAGAACTCTCCGTGCCGTGCGACGAGATAGTTCTCGTGGCAGCCGTAGGAGTTTCCCGCCGAGTCGGTGTTGTTCTTGAAGAGATAGACGTCGCCCGCGATCCCCTCCTCGTGCAGGCGGCGTTCGGCGTCGACGAGCAGGCCCTCGAGAATGCGCTCGCCGGCCTTGTCGTGGGTGACCAGTTCGGTCACGTTGTCGCATTCCGGTGTGGCGTATTCCGGATGCGAACCCACGTCGAGGTACAGGCGGGCGCCGTTCCGCAGGAACACATTGCTGCTGCGGCCCCATGACACGACACGGCGGAAAAGGTAGCGCGCCACTTCGTCAGGTGACAGTCGGCGCTGTCCCCTGAACGTGCACGTGACGCCGTACTCGTTCTCCAGCCCGAAAATGCGGCGGTCCATGTCTGAACATTACGCCTCGCGGCCTGAGCTGAAACCGGGTTGAGCGGCCCCGTTTCGATCATTTTCCGAAGTACCCGCTCCGGGCCGGGTCTCCGGGCCCGCCGGGGCGCCGGTGCGCGCGGGGGCCGCGAGCACTTTCTGAGTGGCCGTCAGCACCAGCAGGGCGGCGAACCCGCCGGCGCCCGCGACCGCGAAGCTCCACGCCGTGCCGCCGATCTCCACCGCGGGACCGGCCACCGCCGTGCCCACGGCGGCGCCCACGCCGAAGGTGGTCACCAGCCAGGAGAAGGCCTCCGTGACGGTCCCGCGCGGCGCGTGCCGGTCCACGACGATGAACGCGCAGGCGATGGCCGGGGCCAGGAACACGCCCGCGAGGGCGGACAGGGCGGTCATCGCCGCGACCCCCGGGGTGAGCACCAGCGGGAGGTAGCCGAGGGCCAGCAGGGCGGTGATGATCCGCAGCCTGCGTTCCGGTTCCCCCGCCCACTGGCGGGCGCCGTAGAGGAGCCCGCCGATCAGGGCACCCAGGCCCAGGGCGGCCATCAGCCAGCCGTACACCGCCTCCCGGCCCTGGTCGTCGGCGTAGGCGACGCCCGCGACCGTGATCGAGCCAAGGGCCAGGCCGACGAAGAAGAACGCGCCCAGCAGGGCCAGCAGGCCCGGGGAGCGCAGCGCGCCCAGCCAGTGCGCCTCCCGGGGAGCGGAGCGCCAGGTCCGCGAGGGCTTCGACAGCACGACGGAGAGGGCGCCGACGACACCGATGGCGTTGATCACCAGCAGCGCGGCGGCCGGGGACCAGATCGCGACGAGCAGCGTGACCAGCAGCGGGCCGAGGGTGAACATGATCTCCTGCGCCACGGCGTCCATCGCGTACGCCCGGTGCACCCGGTCCTCCCGGCCCAGGACGCTCGGCCACAGGGCCCGCAGCCCGCCCTCCAGCGGGGGCGTGAACAGGCCCGCGACCGTGACGGCCAGATAGGCGACGGGCAGCGATCCGGTGCCCGAGGAGGCGAGCAGGGCCATGCCGAGCGCGGAGACCACGGCGGAGGGGAGCTGCACCCGCGGCTGGCCGTAGAGGTCGACCGCCCGCCCGAGGAGGGGCTGGCCGACGGCGGTGGCCAGGCCGTACACCGCGGCGAGGGCTCCGGCCAGGGTGTAACTGCCGCCCTCGGCACGGGTGAACAGGACGATCGCGATGTGCGCGGTCGCGTTGGGCAGCCGGCCCACCAGGGTGCCCGCCAGCAGGCGGGCCGCGTGCGGCGCCTTGAGGATGTCCGCGTATCCGGCCGCCATGGGGCCGCCCCTCTCCCTCGGATCCACCGGAGCACCGGCCCCGGGACGCTCGGCACGTGCCCGGAAACGATCTCGGATCCCTCGAAGTTTTACGTATAACGTGTTCCCCCATACGTACCATGACCTCAGTCCGCGGGTCCACCGAGCCGCCGCCCCGGACGGGCCACCCCGCCGCGCGGCCGAGGACGGGCACCCATGGCACACCCCACCGGACGCCCGTCCCCGCCGGCCGCGGCCGCCCGGCCCACCAGCAAGGACGTCGCCCGGGCCGCCGGAGTGTCCCAGGCCACCGTCTCCCTGGTGCTCGGCGACAAATGGCGCGGCCGGGTCTCCGAACGCACCGCCGCCCTCGTCCGCGACACCGCGCGCGACCTCGGCTACCGCCCCAACCTCGCCGCCCGCAACCTCCGCCTCGGGCACACCCGCACCGCCCTCCTGGTGGTCCCCGCCCTCACCAACGAGTACTTCGCCCGCGTCTACACCGGCGCGGCCGCCCTCGCCGCCCGCCACGGCTTCGGCGTGGTGCTCTACCCCTCCCCCGAGGGCATCGGCCCGGCCCGGGACCCCTTCGCCTCCGCCCGTGCCGCCCTGGACGGGGTCATCGCCTCCTCCATGGCCGCCGAGGCCCTGCGCGCCATCCGCGGCACCGACCTCCCGCTGGTGATGCTCGACAGCGACCCCGCGGGCACCGACGCCGCCGCCCACGTCAACCTCGACGTCGCCGACGGCATGCGGCAGATCGCCGCCCATCTCCTCGGGCTCGGCCACCGCCGCATCCTGCACCTCGCCTCCGCCGTGCCCTCCTGGACCTTCGACGTCCGCGCCCGTGCCCTGCGCACCGCGCTCACCGCCGCTCCGGGCGTCGAACTGACCACCGCCCCCTCCGCCCTGGACGTGGACTCCGCGCGCCGGGCCGCCGAGACGGCCCTCACCGCCCCCGGCCCCCGGCCCACCGCCCTGGTCTGCGACGACGACATCCTCGCCGCCGGCGCCTGCAAGGCGGCCCGCCGCCTCGGCCTGCGCGTGCCCGGGGACCTCTCCGTCACCGGCTTCGACGACCTCGCCCTCGCCACCGCGCTGGAACCCGAGCTGACCACCGTCCGCCTGCCCGCCGAGCAGATCGGCGAGCAGGGCATGAGCGCCCTGCTCGCCGTCCTCGACGGCCGCCGGCCCGCCCCCGGGGACCTCCCCGTCGAACTGGTGGCCCGCGGCTCCACCGCTCCCCCGCCCGCCACCTGAGACCCGGCCCCGGACACAGTGGTGCCCCGGGCCGCTCTGCGCGGCCCGGGGCACCGTTCGACCTGCCGTACGGCTACTCCGGCGCGGAATCCGTGGAGCCCGTGGAATCCGGGGAGTCGGCCTCGTCCGACGGGGCGTCCGTCGGCGTCGTCGCCGCCTCCTCGGCCTCCAGCAGCCGGGAGAGCTGCCGGCCCACGATCCGCTTGAACTTCCGCTGCTGGGGCCGTGTGCGGTCCAGCACCGCCACCTCAAGGCGCTCCGCCGGGATCTCCCGGTCGTTGCCGTTGGCCTGGCTGGACAGCGCCTGCACCGCGAGCTTCAGCGCCTCCGCCAGCGACATCCCGTCACGGTGCCGCTGGTCCAGATAGCCGCTGATCTGCTCGGCGTTGCCGCCGACCGCGACCGAGCCGTGCTCGTCCACGATCGAGCCGTCGTGCGGGAGGCGGTAGATCTGGTCGCCCTCCGGGGAGTCGCCCACCTCGGCGACCACCAGCTCGACCTCGTACGGCTTCTCCCCCGCGCTGGAGAAGATGGTGCCCAGCGTCTGCGCGTACACGTTGGCCAGGCCACGGGCCGTCACATCGTCGCGGTCGTAGGTGTAGCCGCGCAGATCCGCGTAGCGCACACCGCCGATCCGCAGGTTCTCGTACTCGTTGTACTTGCCGGCCGCGGCGAAGCCGATCCGGTCGTAGATCTCACTGAACTTGTGCAGGGCACGGGACGGGTTCTCACCGACGAACACAATGCCGTCGGCGTACTGCAGCACCACCAGGCTGCGACCACGGGCGATCCCCTTCCGGGCGTATTCCGCCCGGTCGGCCATCGCCTGCTGAGGCGAGACATAGAACGGCGTCGACACCGGCTATCCGTCCCTTTCTGTCGGAGAAGGCTCTCTCGGAGAAGGCGAAAACATCAGAGCAGCGCGGCGCGCGGGCCGTCGGGCTGGGTGAGGCGGCCGTCCAGGATCGCGCGGGCGATCCCCGAGGTCTCCTCCTCCGACAGCCGGCGGAAGCCCTCGTCCGAGATCACGGTCACGATCGGATAGATCCGCCGCGCCACGTCCGGGCCGCCCGTCGCGGAGTCGTCGTCCGCGGCGTCGTACAGCGCCTGGACGACCAGCGTCGTCGCCTCCTGCTCGGTCAGGTCGTCCCGGAAGAGCTTCTTCATGGCGCCGCGGGCGAAGATCGAGCCCGATCCAGTCGCCGCGTAGCCGTGCTCCTCGGAACGGCCGCCCGTCACGTCGTACGAGAAGATCCGGCCGCGCTCCCGGTCGAGGTCGTACCCGGCGAAGAGCGGCACCACGGCCAGGCCCTGCATGGCCATGCCGAGGTTGCTGCGGATCATCGTGGACAGGCGGTTCGCCTTGCCCTCCAGGGAGAGCTGCGCGCCCTCGACCTTCTCGAAGTGCTCCAGCTCCAGCTGGAACAGCTTCACCATCTCCACCGCGAGCCCCGCCGTGCCGGCGATGCCCACCGCCGAGTACTCGTCGGCCGGGAACACCTTCTCGATGTCCCGCTGGGCGATCATGTTCCCCATGGTGGCCCGCCGGTCACCCGCGAGCACCACGCCTCCGGGGAAGGTCACGGCCACGATCGTCGTGCCGTGCGGCGCCTCGATCGCCCCCTGGAGGGGCGGCAGGACGCGGTTCCCGGGAAGCAGCTCGGGCGAGTGGTCCCCGAGGAAGTCCATGAAGGACGACGAGCCCGGCGTCAGGAAGGCAGCGGGTAGACGCCCGGTGCTACGAGTGTTGGCTTCCACGCGTTTCCCTCCAGGTGTGCGACGGCCCGACGCAGGGTGAAGGGGGTGGATCCCCCCAACATGCCGGTGGCCGAATTGCAGTTGAAGCAGACTGTGCCACGGACCCTACCCGCGTTCCGGCGGTGATCCACATGAACGGCCCGACCAACGGAACGGATGTGCGGACGCCACGCGGCCCGGCCGGAACCGGGCCGCGCACCGCCCACCACAACCCTCCGCACGCCTTCGGATCGAAGGCGGATCGGCCTACTGGCCGCCCTTCTGCACGAAGGAACGCACGAAGTCCTCGGCGTTCTCCTCCAGGACGTCGTCGATCTCGTCCAGTACCGAGTCGACGTCGTCGCTCAGCTTCTCCTGGCGCTCCTTGAGGTCTTCCGCGGCCTGCGCGTCCTGCGCCTGCTCCTCGACCTCCTCCGTGGAACGCGTGGCCTTCTGCTGCCCGCCGCCGGTGTCCTTGGTCGCCATGTCCCTCACCCCGCTCTATGTGCCCTGACGTGAGTTCGTTCGGTCAAGATCAGACCCTACAAGCCGGGTCCGACATCGGCCCCGTGCTTTGACTCAACGTCCGGGGACCATCTCCATGATTCCCGGACGGGAGTGCTTTCAGCCCTCCGAGGGGCCGCCGGTCACTGGCCGGAGAGGACCCTCACCAGGTCCTCGGCCGTCCGGCAGCGGTCCAGGAGCTCCTTGACGTGGTTCCTGGTGCCGCGCAGCGGCTCCAGGGTGGGCACGCGCTGGAGCGAGTCCCGGCCCGGGAGGTCGAAGATCACCGAGTCCCAGGAGGCCGCGGCCACGTCGTCCGCGTACTGCTCCAGGCAGCGGCCGCGGAAGTAGGCCCGGGTGTCCTCCGGGGGCTTGCTCTCGGCCCGCTCCACGGCCTCCTCGTCCAGCAGGCGCTTCATCTTCCCGCGGGCCGCCAGACGGTTGTAGAGGCCCTTGTCGGGCCGTACGTCGGCGTACTGGAGGTCCACCAGGTGCAGGCGCGCCGCGTCCCAGTCCAGGCTGTCACGGCGGCGGTAGCCCTCCATCAGCTCCCGCTTGGCGACCCAGTCCAGCTCGCCGGAGAGGCTCATCGGGTCGGTCTCCAGACGGTTCAGGGTGTCCTCCCAGCGGGTGAGGACGTCCTTGGTCTGCTCGTCCGCGTCCGCCCCGAAGCGCTCCTCGACGTACTTGCGGGCCAGCTCGAAGTACTCCATCTGGAGCTGGACCGCGGTGAGCATCCGGCCGCTGCGGAGAGTGACCAGGTGCTGGAGGCCGGGGTCGTGGGAGACCTCGTGCAGGGTGCGCACGGGCTGCTCCACGGCCAGGTCGACGGTGATGAAGCCGTCCTCGATCATGGACAGGACCAGCGCCGTGGTGCCGAGCTTGAGGTAGGTCGAGATCTCGGAGAGGTTGGCGTCGCCGATGATCACATGGAGCCGGCGGTACTTCTCGGCGTCGGAGTGCGGCTCGTCCCGGGTGTTGATGATGGGGCGCTTGAGGGTGGTCTCCAGGCCGACCTCGACCTCGAAGTAGTCCGCGCGCTGGCTGATCTGGAAGCCGTGCTCCCGGCCGTCCTGCCCGATCCCGACCCTGCCCGCGCCGGTCACCACCTGGCGGGAGACGAAGAACGGGGTCAGATGGCGCACGATGTCCGAGAAGGGGGTCTCCCGCTTCATCAGGTAGTTCTCGTGCGTGCCGTAGGACGCGCCCTTGTTGTCGGTGTTGTTCTTGTACAGGTGGATGGGCTGGGCGCCGGGCAGCTGGGCCGCGCGCTCGGCGGCCTCCGCCATGATCCGCTCGCCGGCCTTGTCCCAGAGGACGGCGTCCCACGGGTTGGTGACCTCCGGGGAGCTGTACTCGGGGTGGGCGTGGTCCACGTAGAGCCGGGCGCCGTTGGTGAGGATGACGTTGGCGAGGCCGATGTCCTCGTCGGTGAGCTGGCTGGAGTCGGCGGCCTCCCGGGCGAGGTCGAAGCCCCGGGCGTCCCGCAGCGGGTTCTCCTCCTCGAAGTCCCAGCGGGCGCGGCGCGCCCGGTGCATCGCCGCCGCGTACGCGTTGACGATCTGGGACGAGGTGAGCATGGCATTGGCGTTCGGGTGACCGGGGACGGAGATCCCGTACTCCGTCTCGATGCCCATTACTCGCCGTACGGTCATGCGGCCCTCCTTGCCCTGCGGCGCCCCCGTGCCGGGGTGGCGCTCAGATACCGCTGCTCTCCGGTGCGCGTGCGGTGTACTGCCCCGCCGCGCGCCGCCCGGCGCTACCGGAGAGCCTATTGCGCCGCCGCGTGGGTGGGGAGATCGTTTGCGTCATTGCTCCGGTGTGGCCGACCGGGGGCCGTGCCTGGCCGGAATGCGACCGGCTGCGGATGCTGGGAGTCCTTCTGCCGTGGCAGGGGACGGGCATCCGCAGCCGGTGTGCCGTGCGTCACCGAGGGTGGTTACAGGTACTGGCCGGTGTTGGCGACGGTGTCGATGGACCGGCCGGTGTCGGCGCCCTGCTTTCCGGTGACCAGGGTGCGGATGAAGACGATCCGCTCGCCCTTCTTTCCGGAGATACGGGCCCAGTCGTCGGGGTTGGTGGTGTTGGGGAGGTCCTCGTTCTCCTTGAACTCGTCCACGCAGGCCTGGAGGAGGTGGGAGACGCGGATTCCCTTCTGGTTGTGGTCGAGGAACTGCTTGATGGCCATCTTCTTGGCCCGGTCGACGATGTTCTGGATCATCGCGCCGGAGTTGAAGTCCTTGAAGTAGAGGACTTCCTTGTCGCCGTTGGCGTAGGTGACCTCAAGGAAGCGGTTCTCCTCGGACTCCGCGTACATCTGCTCCACGACCGACTGGATCATGGCGCTCGCGGCGGCCTCCTTGGACCCGCTGTGCTCGCCGAGGTCGTCGGAGTGCAGCGGGAGGGAGGGGGTCAGGTACTTGGCGAAGATGTCCTTGGCGGCCTCCGCGTCCGGACGCTCGATCTTGATCTTCACGTCGAGCCGGCCGGGGCGCAGGATCGCGGGGTCGATCATGTCCTCGCGGTTGGAGGCGCCGATGACGATCACGTTCTCCAGGCCCTCGACGCCGTCGATCTCGGCGAGGAGCTGGGGGACGATCGTGTTCTCCACGTCGGAGCTGACACCGGAGCCGCGGGTGCGGAACAGGGACTCCATCTCGTCGAAGAAGACGATGACGGGCGTGCCCTCGCTCGCCTTCTCCCGGGCCCGCTGGAAGACCAGGCGGATGTGCCGCTCGGTCTCGCCGACGTACTTGTTGAGCAGCTCGGGGCCCTTGATGTTGAGGAAGTAGCTCTTGCCCTGGGGCTGTCCGGTGACCTCGGCGACCTTCTTGGCAAGGGAGTTGGCGACGGCCTTGGCGATCAGCGTCTTGCCGCAGCCGGGCGGGCCGTAGAGCAGGATGCCCTTGGGCGGCCGCAGTTCGTGCTCCTTGAAGAGGTCGGGGTGGAGGTACGGGAGCTCGACCGCGTCGCGGATCATCTCGATCTGGCCGCCGAGGCCGCCGATCTTGTCGTAGTCGACGTCCGGAACCTCTTCGAGGACCAGTTCCTCGACCTCGCTCTTGGGGACGACCTCGTAGACGTATCCCGAGCGGGGTTCGAGCAGCAGGGCGTCGCCGGGGCGGATGGTGATGTCCAGCAGGGGCTCGGCGAGCCGCACCACCCGTTCCTCGTCGGTGTGCCCGATCACCAGGGCGCGTTCGCCGTCCTCCAGGATCTCCTTGAGGGTGACGATGTCCCCGGCGCGCTCGAACTCCATGGCCTCGACCACGTTGAGCGCTTCGTTGAGCATGACCTCCTGGCCGCGCCGGAGCTCCTCCGGCTCGACACTGGGGCTGACGTTCACCCGGAGCTTGCGGCCCCCGGTGAAGATGTCGCAGGTGCCGTCCTCGTTGGCCTGGAGGAACACTCCGAAGCCGGCGGGGGGCTGTGCGAGCCGGTCGACCTCCTCCTTGAGGGCCACGATCTGGTCGCGGGCCTCACGGAGTGTGTTGGCGAGCCGCTCGTTCTGCGCGGACACGCCGGCCAGGTTGGTCTGCAGCTCGACGATCCGCTCTTCGAGAATCCTCGTGTGGCGCGGAGAGTCGGCGAGCTTGCGGCGCAGGACGGCGATTTCCTGCTCGAGATAGGCAACCTGGCCGGCGGGGTCCTCAGACCCTCGCCCCGGCCGGATGCCGCGGTTGATGTCGTCGTCGTGGGCTGCCACGGTCCTCACCTCCTCCAAGGGGAGCTGGACGCTTCCTGACCCTACCTGTGTGGGTGGTGATTGAAACCCCTAGATCACAAAGACGGAAGGGGTGTGTCCGATCTTCACCCTTGCGCTCTCCCTCGTGCCCAGGGAATACCCAGGAGATACCCACCCGGCAACATCGGAAAGCGGTCGGTTGTATCGTCGAAGCGTTCAACACCCGTCAGAGCTGGCGCGACTTGCTTCGTTCCGCGGGGCCGACGAAGGAAACGGCAGGAGATATGACCGTGCAGGACGAGGTTCCCACCGATGGCGCCGCCGAGGCGTTGGAGGTCTGGATCGACCAGGACCTGTGCACCGGCGACGGCATCTGCGCGCAGTACGCGCCCGAGGTGTTCGAGCTGGACATCGACGGCCTGGCGTATGTGAAGTCCGGGGACGACGAGCTGCTCCAGGACCCGGGCGCGACGACCCCGGTACCGCTGCCGCTGCTGACGGACGTGGTCGACTCGGCCAAGGAGTGCCCGGGCGACTGCATCCATGTACGTCGCGTTTCGGACAAGGTCGAGGTCTACGGCCCCGACGCGGAGTGACGGATCACACACCCAGCGCTTCGGCGGCGCGGCTCTGCACGAACTTCCCGTCCTGCCAGCGCCATTCGGCCCGCTCGCGCAGATCGGGGCAGCAGCTCGGGACGTCGGGCGAGGAGTAGCCGAGCAGCGTCGCGGTGACGGTCCGGTCGCCGACGGTCAGCTCGTCGACGCTGTTCTTCCGGGCGGGGTCCACGAGGGTGGCCACGGTCCGGGGCGTGCCGTCGCGGCCGGTGGCTATGACGTAGACGCCGTGCGGCGGGGTACCGGAGCCGGCGTCGCAGCGGGCGGCCACCACGGTCTCGGGGTTGCGGTCGCCGTCCAGATCGCCGGTGGCCCGCTGGGTGATCACGCTGTCGAGCCCGCCGCAGTCCAGCGGCAGCTCCGCGTCGGCGGGATCGGGCGCCGGGGCGGGTGCGGCCGCGGGGGCTTCGGCCGGGGGCTTCCCGGGGGCCTTCTGGGTCGCGGTGGCGGCCTCCGGCTGGAGGAGTCCCGCGGCCGCGACGACCGCCGCCATCGCCGTCGCCGTCAGCAGCCAGTGCACCGGGCGGGCGTGGGTGTGCGCGAGGTCCGGAACGACGGGATGTGGCACGCCGGCTGTCTCCTGAGGGGTCGTGCGCGGTGGGAGTGGCCAGCATCGTGCCACACGTCACACGCCCGGGGAACAGGGGGGTGCGCAATCGGTACGGGGCGGTGTGCGCCGCCGGGTCAAGACGACGGCGCCGCCGCCGAGTTCCCCGCGGGGTGGCGGGAACTCGACGGCGGCGCCGGTGCGTTGTCGGGTCGGTGCCCCGGGTGGGGTATCAGCCCTTGTTGGGGCCTTCGTAGTCCTCGCCGTAGGCGCCCTTGGCGGGGCGGCGGCGGCGCATCGGGGGCTCCACGCCGTCGGCGAGCCGGCGGGCGGTGACGAGGAAGCCGGTGTGGCCGATCATCCGGTGGTCCGGGCGGACGGCCAGTCCCTCGACGTGCCAGTTGCGGATCATCGACTCCCAGGGCTGCGGCTCGGCGAAGCAGCCGATCTCCCGGATGGACTCGACGGTGCGCGCGAGCTGGGTGGTGGTGGCCACGTAACAGCAGAGGATGCCGCCGGGGACGAGGGCCTTGGAGACCGCGTCCAGGCACTCCCAGGGGGCGAGCATGTCCAGGATGACCCGGTCCACGTCGGCGTCGGTGAGGTTGTCCTGGAGGTCGCCCACGGTGAGCTGCCAGGCGGGGTGCGGCTCGCCGAAGTAGCGCTCGACGTTCCCGCGGGCGATCTCGGCGAAGTCCTCGCGGCGCTCGTAGGAGTGGAGCATCCCCTGGTCGCCGATGGCCCGCAGCAGGAAGGCGCTCAGCGAGCCCGAGCCGACGCCCGCCTCGACGACGCGCGCGCCGGGGAAGATGTCGGCGAAGGCGAGGATCTGCCCCGCGTCCTTGGGGTAGACCACGGCGGCGCCGCGGGGCATGGACAGGACGTAGTCGGGGAGCAGGGGGCGCAGCGCAAGGTAGGCGACGTTTCCCGTGGTACGGACAACACTGCCCTCGGGAGCGCCGATCAGCTCGTCGTGGGGGAAGGAACCCTTGTGGGTGTGGAAGTTCTTCCCGGCCTCGAGCGTGAACGTGTAGTGGCGTCCCTTGGGGTCGGTGAGCTGGACCTGGTCCCCGACCTTGAAGGGCCCGCGACGGCGGGCGGCACCGGTCGGTTCGGACATGTGACCAGAGTACCGGCTCGTTCCGGCGCCCCGGGACGCCCTCCGGGCCCCGGGGTCAGCCCGCGGGACGGGCCATGGCCTGGACGAAGGCGCGTTCCACGTCGGCGGTGGAGAGGACGCCGTAGATCGCGCCGGTCTCCTCGACGACCAGGTACTCGGTGGCGGGGCTGGCGCGCAGCCGGTCGAGAAGGGCCTCGCCGGCGAGTTCGGCGGGCACGCGCATGCCGTCGGTGAGGTCCTGGGCGAGGGTGCCCACCGCGACCCAGGGGCGCCGGTGCTCGGGGACGCCGACGATGGCGGCCTCGCGGACGAGGGCGGTCGGGTCGCCCTGGCCGTCGACGACGACGAGGGCGCGGGCGCCGGCCTCGTTGGCCCGGCGCAGGGCCTCGGAGAGGGGGGTGTCGGTCTCGACGGGGACGGCCCGGCGGGTGAGGGCGCGGGCGGCGAGTTCGGGCAGGTGCTCGCGGAGGCGGGCCATCCGCAGGCTGTTCCCGGCGCCGGTCCAGATGATGGCGGCGAGGATCGCGGCGAGGAGGGCGTCCATCACCGTCTCCATCCCGCCGATGTCCTCGGTGGCGTTGCCGAGGGCGCCGGTGTGGGTGAGCAGCGGGAGGCCGATGAGGACGGCGACGGCGAGGGCGCGGCCGACCCAGGCGGCGGCGATGGTGCCGGTCATGGGCTTGCCGCTGAGCTTCCAGACCACCGCGCGGAGCATCCGGCCGCCGTCGAGCGGGAGGCCGGGCAGCAGGTTGAAGGCGGCGACGATCAGGTTGGAGATCATCAGGCCGGCGAGCAGGACGCCGGGGACGGTGCCGGGCTCCACGGCGGCCATGCCGAGGTAGAACACCCCGGCGAGGACGAGGGAGAGCAGCGGTCCGACGAAGGCGAGGACGAACTCGCGGCCGGGGGTCTCGGTCTCCTTCTCGATCTCGGAGACCCCGCCGAAGAACTGGAGCTGGATGCGGCGCACGGGCAGCTTGAAGCGGAGCGCGGCGACGGTGTGGGCCAGTTCGTGGACGAGGACGGAGGCGTAGAAGGCGACGGCGAAGAAGAGGGAGACGAGGTAGCGGGCGCCGCCGAGTTCGGGCAGCACGCGGTCGAGCTGGCCGCCGAAGATCCAGGTGATGAGGGCGGCGACGACGAACCAGCTGGGGGCGACGTAGACGGGCACGCCGAAGGGGCGGCCCATCAGGATGCCGCCGCCGGGTGCGGAGCGGTGCGGGTCGGGCGTCGCGGCGTCCTTGCCGGTGGCCGCCCCCGCCGTTTCCGTGCCCCGGGGCTCCGGGGTGCTGTTCTTCCCGGTGGTGCCGCCCGCTTCGGACCGCGGCCGCTCGCGCTCGCCGCTCGTCTCGTCCTCGTTCACGGGGTCCCTTCGTCGCCGAGGATCTTGCGGACCGGTTCCGCTCGTTCGAGCATGCCGGTCCGGGGGTCTGCCGTCGATGGTATGCCGACGACTGTCGGTGGCGGGCCGTAGGGTCTTACGTCATGAGTACGAGTCAGCCGTCCACCGACGGGCCCCGCGGCGGGGCCGCCGCGGGGCCCCCTCCGGCGGCGGGCGGCCCTGCCGCCGCCGTCCCCGCGCAGACCGGCGCCTCGCCCGCGGAGCGGGCGGGGGCGCCCGACAGCGCGGGTGGGGCCCGGTCCGGCGCGGGTGCCGCGCCCGGCGCGGGCGGCGCGCAAGCGGACCCGGCAGGGTCCGCGCCCGGTGCGGGCGAGGCATCGCGCGGCGGGGCGCCGGCCGCGCCCGGCGCCGCAGGCGCGGAAGGGGCCCCGCCGGGCGGGACGCAGGCGGCTGGGGCTCAAGCGGGCGGAACGCAGGCGGCCCAGGCGGGCGGGCCCAGCGCGGCGCCTACCGCGCCCGGCGCGGACGAGGGCGGACCCGGCGCGTCCAGCGCCGCAGGCCCGGACGGGGCACGGTCCGGCGCAGGCGGGACGCAGGCGGCTGGGGCCCAGGCGGGCGGAGCCCAGCCCGGCGGGGCGCCCGGTGCGGCCAGGCGCGTGGCCGCGCCGCCGTCGTCGTTGTCGCCGTCGCGGGCGAGCGACTTCATGCAGTGCCCGCTGCTGTACCGCTTCCGGGTGATCGACCGGCTGCCCGAGAAGCCGAGCGAGGCGGCCACCCGCGGCACCCTGGTGCACGCGGTCCTTGAGCGGCTGTTCGACGCCCCGGCGGCCGAGCGAACGGCGCCGCGGGCCCGTTCGCTGGTGCCCGGCCAGTGGGACCGTCTGCTGGAGTCGCGCCCGGAGCTGGCCGGGCTGTTCGCGGACGACGCGGAGGGCGAGCGGCTGGCGCGCTGGCTGGGCGAGGCGGAGCACCTGGTGGAGCGCTGGTTCTCGCTGGAGGACCCGACGCGGCTGGAGCCGGCCGAGCGGGAGCTGTTCGTGGAGGCCGAGCTGGACTCCGGGCTGCGGCTGCGCGGGGTCATCGACCGGGTGGACGTGGCGCCCACGGGCGAGGTGCGGATCGTCGACTACAAGACGGGCAAGGCGCCACGCCCGGAGTACAACGAGGGCGCCCTGTTCCAGATGACCTTCTACGCGCTGGTGGTCTGGCGGCTGAAGCGGGTGCTGCCGCGTCGGCTCCAGCTCGTCTACCTGGGCAGCGGCGATGTGCTGACGTACGACCCCGTGATGGCCGACCTGGAGCGCATGGAGCGCAAGCTGCTCGCGCTGTGGGAGGCGATCGAGCTGGCGACGCGCACGGGCGACTGGCGGCCCCGGCGGACGAAGCTCTGCGGCTGGTGCGACCACCAGGAGTTCTGTCCCGAGTTCGGCGGGACTCCCCCGGTCTATCCGCTGAGCGTCTCCCCGGCCGCGTCGGCGGAGGATGGTCAGGGCAGAATGGGCCCGGTCTGAAGGAGGACTCCCTGTGGCTATCCGCGTCCTGCTGGTCGACGACCAGCCGCTGCTGCGCACCGGTTTCCGCATGATCCTGGAGGCGGAGCCGGATCTCGCGGTGGTCGGCGAGGCCGGGGACGGCCTCCAGGCCCTCGACCAGGTGCGGGCGCTCCAGCCCGATGTGGTGCTGATGGACATCCGCATGCCGCGGATGGACGGCGTCGAGGCGACCCGGCAGATCACCGGCCCGGGCCGGGACGGTCCGGCGAAGGTGCTGGTGCTGACCACCTTCGACCTGGACGAGTACGTGGTGGAGGCGCTGCGCGCGGGGGCCAGCGGCTTCCTGCTCAAGGACGCCCCGGCGAACGAGCTGGTGCAGGCGATCCGGGTGGTCGCGGCCGGTGAGGCGATGCTGGCGCCGAGCGTCACGCGCCGCCTGCTGGACAAGTACGCGGACCATCTGCCCTCGGGCGAGGAGCCCGTCCCGGACGCGCTGAACACGCTGACCGAGCGCGAGGTGGAGGTCCTGAAGCTGGTGGCGCGCGGCCTGTCGAACGCGGAGATCGCGGCGGACCTGTTCGTCAGCGAGACCACGGTCAAGACGCATGTGGGCCATGTGCTGACGAAGCTGGGTCTGCGGGACCGGGTGCAGGCCGCGGTCTACGCGTACGAGAGCGGGCTGGTGCGTCCCGGGGCGCAGTGAGCCCCCAGCCGGCATCGCGGAACCGAGACGGGACGGCCCCCGGAGCTCCGGGGGCCGTCCCGTTCGTCGTGCCAGCGGGCGAGGCCGGGGCCGGTCAGCCCTTCTTGATCTCCCAGAAGCGGAAGACCGTCGACGCGTCGAGGGTCCACTCCAGACCCGTGACGTTCCCGCGGGCGACGGCGTACTGCTTGCCCTGCCACAGCGGGAGGACGGGCACGTCCTCGGCCACCAGGTCCTGGAGCTCGCCGAAGGCGCCCTCGGTCGAGGCGCGGTCGGTCACCGCCGAGGTCCCCGGGATGATCTCCCCGGTGATCTTCTTGTTCTCGTAGTTGTTGGCGAGGACGTTGTCCGGGCCGAAGAACGGCTGGGTGAAGTTGTCGGGGTCCGGGTAGTCGGGCACCCAGCCCTTGACGTAGACGCCGTACTTCCCGGCGTGGATCTCCTTCTCGTACTTCTCGAAGGGGACCGACTCGACGGTGGCGCGGAAGAGGCCGCTCTTGTTGAGCTGGGCGGCGACGGCGCGCAGGGTCTGGTCGGTGGCCGGGCCGTAGCGGCTGGGCGTGGACCAGAGGGTCAGCTCGACGGGCTCGGTGATGCCGGCCTCGCGCAGCGTCTTGCGGGCCTCGGCGGGCCGGGGGCTGCCGCCGTAGCGGTCGAAGAAGGCGGTGTTGTGGGTCGCGATGCCCGCCGGGACGATCGAGTAGAGCGAGGTGGCGGTCGCCCGGTGGACGTCCCTGACCAGGGCGTCGCGGTCGACGAGCTGGGCGAAGGCGCGGCGGACGGCGAGCTTGCCGGCGACGGGGTGGTCCATGTTGAAGACCAGGTGCTGGACCTCGGCGCTGGTGCCCTCGATCACCGAGATCCGCTCCTCGCCCGAGGAGCCGGAGTTCTGGAGGTCGGCGACGTCCTTCGCGGTGAGACCGCGGTAGGCGATGTCGACCTCGCCCTTCTTGAGGGCGGCGGCGAGGGCCTTCTGGTCGCCGTCGAAGAAGGTCAGCGTGACGCCGCCGTTGCGGGGCTCGGCGTCGCCCTTGTACTCGGGGTTGACCGAGAAGACGGCGCGGTCCTCGCTGAAGGAGTCGAGCTTGTACGGGCCCGAGCCGACGGCCTTGCCGTCGGTGCGCAGCTCCCCGTCCTCGTACTCGCGGTGGTCCACGATCGAGCCGGCGCCCGAGGCTATCTTGCTGGGGAAGGTGGCGTCGGGGGCGGTCAGGCGGAAGACGACGGTCCGCTCGTCGGGGGTCTCGATGCGGTCGATGGTGGTGAGCAGCGGCACCGGGCCGGTGTCGCTGTCGATCTTCAGGGCCCGCTCGAAGGAGAACTTGACGTCCTTCGAGGTCAGCTTGTTGCCGTTGCTGAAGGTGAGGCCGTCGCGCAGGACGCAGCGGTAGACCGTGCTGCCGCTGCCGTCGAAGCCGCAGGCCTCGGCGGCGTCGGGGCGCGGGGTGGTGCTGCCCTTGGGGAAGCTCAGCAGGGACTGGAAGACGTTGTTGAAGAGCAGCCACGATCCGGGGTCGTAGCCGTCCGCGGGGTCGGTGGCGAGGACCTGGTCGGACATGCCGACGACGACGCCGTCACCGCCGCCCCCGTCACCCTGGTCGATGCCGCAGCCGGCGAGCAGGGCCGTGGAGAGGACGACGGCGAGGGGCGCCGCGCCCTTCGTGAGTAGAGCCTTCACAGGACGTGCCTCTGTTTCTCGGGAGCCGGCCGGTACGGGTGGCCGGCCGGTTCTCGGGAGCCGGCCGGTTCACATGAACCGGCCGGGACGGCCGCGGGCGGGTCGGGCGCCCGGTCAGGAGCTGCTGCCGCGGGCCAGCTCCCACAACTGGAGGTCGGAGCTGGTGTTGAGGGCCCACTCGACACCGGTGACGTCCTCGCGCGCGGCGACGTACTGCTTGCCCTGCCACAGCGGGAGGAAGGGGACCTCGTCGGCGACGATGTCCTGGATCCGCTGGAAGGCCGGGGAGGCGGCGGTGCGGTCGGCCTCGCGGCGGGACCGCGGGATGAGGCCGCGGGCCTCCTCGTTCGCATAGGGCGTGTTGAGGAAGTTGCCCTTGTCGAGGAAGGGGGCGGTGTAGTTGTCCGGGTCCGGGAAGTCGGGGAACCAGCCGAGGCCGTAGACCGCGTACTCGCCGCGCTTCTGGGCGGGGCGGAACTCGGACCACTCGGCGCCCTTGACCTTCACGTCGAAGAGCTTGGTGGCGTTGAGCTGGTCGCGCAGCGCCTCGAACTCCTTGGCGGTGCCCTCGCCGTAGTGGTCGGTGGTGTAGTTCAGCTCCAGCTCGACCGGGGTGTCGATGCCCGCCTGGGCGAGGATGCCCGCGGCCTTCTTGCGGTTGGGCTCGCCGTACTTGTTGTAGAACGAGTTGGTGTGCGCGGCGATGCTCTTGGGGATGAGCGAGTACAGCGGCTCGGCGGTGGAGCCGTAGACCTGTCCGGCGATCGCGCCGCGGTCGACGACGGCGGCCATGGCCTGGCGGACGGCCTTGCTCCTGACCGTGGAGTCGGCGGTGTTGAAGGCGAGGTAGCGGATCTCCAGGCCGGGGACCTCGGTGAGCTTGATGCCCTCCTTGGGGCTCTCGGACAGCTCCCGGATCTGCTCGGGGGACATCGCGCGGGTCATCATGTCGATGTCGCCGGCCTCCAGGGCGGTGCCCATGGACCCGGAGTCGGCGAAGGAGCGCAGCTCGATGCGGTCGTTGCGGAGCTTGACCCCGCCCTTGTACTTCTCGTTCCGGGTGAAGACGATCTTGCTGACCCGGTCCCCGTCGGTCTCGGTCTTCATCGTGTACGGGCCGCTGCCGTCGACCTCGAAGCCCGAGCGGAGCTTCTTGCCGTCGTACTTCCCGGGGCTGACGATGGCGGCCACCGGCGTCGACAGCTTGTAGGGGAAGGTCGCGTCCGGGGTGGAGAGGTGGAAGATCACCTCGTCTTCGCCCTTGGTCTCCATGGTGTCGATGTTCGACAGCAGGGCGGCGGTGCCGTTGTCGCCGTCGATGTCGAGGACCCGCTGGATGGAGAAGACCACGTCCTCGGCGGTCACCGGGGTGCCGTCGGCGAAGGTGAGGCCGTCGCGCAGCTTGCAGCGGTAGCTCTCGCTGGCGTTGTCGGTGAACGAGCAGGACTCGGCCGCATCCGGGACGGGCTCGCCGCCGCCGCGCGGGGAGCGCATCAGGGTCTGGACGGTCTGGCGCAGGACGTTCCAGGTGCCGGTGTCGTAGGCGTAGGCGGGGTCCAGGGGGGCGGGGGAATCGGCGCTCGCGACGAACTGGTCCGTGGTGCCCACGACGATGGCGTCACCGCCGCCCGAGGCGCCGTCCGTGCTGCCGCATGCGACGAGGACGGGGGCGAGCAGGCCGGTGACGGCCAGCGGCACCAGGGTCTTGCGGTTCATCGTGGACGTTCTCCCTCATCCATCCGGCACTGGGACTACAGCGTGTGGCAGGTCACTGCGCCGCTTCCGCCCGGTCTGGGCGGTGCGATCGGGCCGGGGACACAGAGCGATCGATCCGGGTGTTTCCGTCGTCCTGATGGGTCGGCGGAACACCGTGGCGTGGCGGCGGAGTTCTCGCGACGAGATTAGTCGGAGGTGCCAGGAAAGCGTGAACGGGCCCGAGTTGGGCCGTAATCGCTGAGTGATCACCTATGCCTGCGCGTAGGCACTCTCACCCCGGATGTTTCACCCGCTCCTCAGGCAAATCGGGCGCGCGGGAGTCCCGGACACCCGTCGCCGGGCACCCGGGAGGCCACCGCCGGCCCCGGGCAGTTGTACGCGCAGTGACGAAGGTCACGCCGGGAAAGGCGCAGGCGATTACCGCTGGGTAATGTGGATGGTCACGGAAAATACATGCTCCGGCGCGCTGAGTTCCGCCCCCGGACAAGGGGAACGACCGGCCCCGGCCGTCAGCGCGGTGAGGTGATCAGGGTGCGCAGAAAGAGCAGGTCGACTTCTTCCAGGGACTGAACGACGATTCGGCCCGCGGCGGGCTGGATCGGCGCGACCGACGGCACCGCGACCACCCGGCAGCCGGCGGCCTCGGCGGACGCCACCCCGGTCGCCGTGTCCTCGATCACCGCACAGCGCACCGGCTCGGCGCCGATCCCCCGGGCGGCCAGCAGATAGGGGTCGGGGTGCGGCTTGGTCCGCTCCACCTCGTCGCCCGCGACCGACAGGGTGAAGCGGTGCGGGCCCAGGGAGTCGAGCACCCGGTCGATGATCCGCCGGTGCGAGGCGGAGACCAGCGCGGTGGGGACGTTGTGGCGGGCCAGCTCGGCGAGCAGCCGCTCGGCGCCCGGCATCAGCGGCACGCCCCGGTCGATGCGCTCCTCGAACTTGTCGTTGAGCAGCACGCTCAGCTCGGCGAGGGAGATGTCCGCGCCCGTGGCCTCGATCAGATAGCCGGCACTGCGGGCCATCGGCCCGCCGACCACCACGTCCCGCCACTCCTCCTTCAGCCGGTGCCCCAGGTCGGCGAAGACCGCGACCTCGGCGTCCCACCAGAAGCCCTCGGTGTCGACGAGGGTGCCGTCCATGTCCAGGAAGACGGCCTGCAGGGCCGCTCCCCCGGCGGTCAGGGGCAGGGACGCGGGGACCGTGCTGGTCATGGGCACACCTCCGGAAGGGACGAGAAGGCCGGTCACCCCTCGCCCGCGACGGTGCCGCGGTGACAGGTGACCGGCCTGCATGGACCGACCAGTGTACGACTGCCGCGATCAATGTGCCCCGACATACCTCCGGGCGCGCCCCGGCACGGACCGACGGGGCGCCGGGAGGGGTACGGCCCTGCGCGCCCCGGCCGGCTCAGCGCGCGTTGAAGTACTTCGCCTCGGGGTGGTGGATCACGATGGCGTCGGTGGACTGCTCGGGGTGGAGCTGGAACTCCTCCGAGAGCTGGACCCCGATCCGCTCCGGCTCCAGCAGCTCGGCGATCTTGGCCCGGTCCTCCAGGTCCGGGCACGCCCCGTAGCCGAGGGAGAACCGGGCGCCGCGGTACTTGAGGGCGAACATGTCCTCCACGTCCGCCGGGTCCTCACCGCCGAAGCCCAGCTCGGCGCGGACCCGGGCGTGCCAGTACTCGGCCATCGCCTCGGCGAGCTGCACCGAGAGGCCGTGCAGCTCCAGGTAGTCGCGGTAGGAGTCGGACTCGAAGAGCTTGGCGGTCTCCTCGCCGATCCGGGAGCCGACGGTGACCACCTGGAGCCCGACCACGTCCGTCTCGCCCGACTCCACGGGCCGGAAGAAGTCCGCCAGGCACAGGCGGCGGCCCCGGCGCTGGCGCGGGAAGGAGAACCGGGTCCGCTCCGAGCCGTCCTCGCCGAGGAGGATCAGGTCGTCGCCCTTGGAGACGCACGGGAAGTAGCCGTAGACGACGGCCGCCTCCAGCATGTTGTCGGTGTGCAAACGGTCCAGCCAGCCGCGCAGCCGGGGGCGGCCCTCGGTCTCGACCAGTTCCTCGTAGCTCGGCCCGTCGCCCGCGCGGTTCTGCTTGAGGCCCCACTGGCCCTTGAAGAGGGCGCCCTCGTCGAGCCAGGAGGCGTACTCCTTGAGCTGGATGCCCTTGATCACGCGGGTGCCCCAGAACGGCGGGGCCGGGATCGGGTTGTCGGTGGCCACGTCGGAGCGGGCGGGGCCCTCCTCGGGGCGCTCCTCGACCACCACGTTGGCGGTGGACCGCACCCGGCGCTGCTTGAGCTCGGGCAGGGTGGCGCCGGGGACGCCGCGCTTGACGGCGATCAGGGCGTCCATCAGGCGCAGGCCCTCGAAGGCGTCCCGGGCGTAGCGGACCTCGCCCTCGTAGATCTCGTGGAGGTCCTGCTCGACATAGGCGCGGGTCAGGGCGGCGCCGCCGAGGATGACCGGGTAGTCGGCCGCCAGCTTGCGCTGGTTCAGCTCCTCCAGGTTCTCCTTCATGATCACCGTGGACTTGACCAGCAGGCCGGACATGCCGATGACATCGGCCTTGTGGTCCTGGGCGGCCTCCAGGATCGCGGAGACCGGCTGCTTGATGCCCAGGTTGACCACGTTGTAGCCGTTGTTGGACAGGATGATGTCGACGAGGTTCTTGCCGATGTCGTGGACGTCGCCGCGGACGGTGGCGAGGACGATGGTGCCCTTGCCGGCCTCGTCGGTCTTCTCCATGTGCGGTTCCAGATGGGCGACCGCGTTCTTCATGACCTCGGCGGACTGGAGGACGAAGGGGAGCTGCATCTGCCCGGAGCCGAACAGCTCGCCGACGACCTTCATGCCGTCGAGCAGGGTCTCGTTGACGATGTCGAGGGCCGAGCGGGTCTCCAGGGCCGCTTCGAGGTCGGCCTCCAGGCCGTTCTTCTCGCCGTCGATGATGCGGCGCTTGAGGCGCTCCTCCAGGGGCAGGGCGGCCAGTTCCTCGGCCTTGCCGGCCTTCATGGACTTCGCGGTGGCGCCCTCGAAGAGGGCCATCAGCTTCTGGAGGGGGTCGTAGCCCTCGGACCGGCGGTCGTAGATCAGGTCCAGGGCGGTGGTGACCTGCTCCTCGTCGAAGCGGGCGATCGGGAGGATCTTGGAGGCGTGCACGATGGCCGAGTCCAGGCCCGCCTTGACGCACTCGTCCAGGAAGACGGAGTTGAGCAGGATCCGGGCCGCCGGGTTGAGGCCGAAGGAGATGTTCGACAGGCCGAGGGTGGTCTGCACGTCCGGGTGGCGGCGCTTGAGTTCGCGGACCGCCTCGATGGTGGCGATGCCGTCCTTGCGGGACTCCTCCTGACCGGTGCAGATGGTGAAGGTCAGGGTGTCGATGAGGATGTCCGACTCGCGGATGCCCCAGTTGCCCGTCAGGTCCTCGATCAGCCGCTCCGCGATGGCGACCTTGTTCTCGACGGTGCGGGCCTGGCCCTCCTCGTCGATGGTCAGGGCGATCAGCGCGGCGCCGTGCTCCTGGGCGAGGCGGGTGACCTGGGCGAAACGGGACTCGGGGCCGTCGCCGTCCTCGTAGTTGACGGAGTTGATGACGGCACGGCCGCCGAGGCGCTCCAGGCCGGCGCGGATGACGCCGACCTCGGTGGAGTCCAGCACGATCGGCAGGGTGCAGGCGGTGGCGAAGCGGGCGGCCAGCTCGTCCATGTCGGCCACGCCGTCCCGGCCGACGTAGTCGACGCAGAGGTCGAGCATGTGCGCGCCCTCGCGGATCTGGTCCCGGGCCATCTCCACGCAGTCGTCCCAGCGGCCGTCGAGCATGGCCTCGCGGAACTTCTTGGAGCCGTTGGCGTTGGTGCGCTCGCCGATGGCCATGTAGGAGGTGTCCTGGCGGAACGGGACCGTCTGGTAGAGGGAGGCGGCGCCCGGCTCGGGGCGCGGCTCGCGGGCGGCGGGGGCGAGGTCCCGGACCCGCTCGACGACCTGGCGCAGGTGCTCGGGGGTGGTGCCGCAGCAGCCGCCGACCAGGGAGAGCCCGTAGTCGCGGACGAAGGTCTCCTGGGCGTCGGCGAGTTCCGGGGCGGTCAGCGGGTAGTGGGCGCCGTCCTTGCCGAGGACGGGCAGGCCCGCGTTGGGCATGCAGGAGAGCGGGATGCGGGAGTGGCGGGCGAGGTAGCGCAGGTGCTCGCTCATCTCGGCCGGGCCGGTGGCGCAGTTGAGGCCGATCATGTCGATGCCGAGGGGCTCCAGCGCGGTGAGCGCGGCGCCGATCTCGGAGCCGAGGAGCATGGTGCCGGTGGTCTCGACGGTGACCGAGCAGATGATCGGGAGGTTGGTGCCGGTGGCTTCCAGGGCCCGCCGGGAGCCGAGGATGGCGGCCTTGGTCTGCAGCAGGTCCTGGGTGGTCTCGACGAGGAGGGCGTCGGCGCCGCCGGCGATCAGGCCCTCGGCGTTCCGCTGGTAGGCGTCGCGCAGCACGGTGTAGGGGGCGTGGCCGAGGGTGGGCAGCTTGGTGCCGGGGCCGATGGAGCCGAGCACCCAGCGCTGCTGACCGGTGGCGGCGGTGAACTCGTCGGCGGTCTCGCGGGCGATCCGGGCGCCGGACTCGGAGAGTTCGAAGACGCGCTCGGGGATGTCGTACTCGCCGAGGGCCGCGTGGTTGGCACCGAAGGTGTTGGTCTCGACGCAGTCGACGCCGACCTCGAAGTAGGCGCTGTGGACCGAGCGGACGATGTCGGGGCGGGTCACGTTGAGGACCTCGTTGCAGCCTTCGAGCTGCTGGAAGTCCTCCATCGTGGGGTCCTGGGCCTGGAGCATGGTGCCCATCGCGCCGTCGGCGACCACCACCCGGGTGGCCAGCGCCTCGCGGAGCGCTTCGATACGGGTCCGGCTGTCGGGGGACGGGGTCGGCGACGAGGCCATGGATGAGCTCCCTGGGATGCGACGGCTGTCGGCTTTGCACCCCCCATGGGGAGGGCGCACGGAGCCAGGGTAGCCGTGGGTGCCCTCGCGGCGTCCTCGTGTCTTGCGGGCCGGACGGTGGAGTGCGTGCGGGTTTCCGTGACGCGGCCCGCCGGGGGATACTCGCATCGCCGCGTCAAAGGTCGGCATCGACCGATAGTGTTCAGCATTGCCGAACCCCTCGCGGCGGACTCCGCCGCACCCGCCGGTCCCGTCCGCGGGGCCGCACACCGCTAGACCGCTTGTCGTACCCCGCTAGTCGCACCCCGCTCGTCGAACAGCAGTGGAGAAGGGCCGATCCGATGGCGAAGAACATCCAGTCACTGGAGCGGGCGGCCGCGATGCTGCGCCTCCTCGCGGGCGGCGAGCGCCGGCTGGGTCTGTCGGACATCGCCTCCTCACTGGACCTGGCCAAGGGCACGGCCCACGGGATCCTGCGCACCCTCCAGGCCGAGGGCTTCGTCGAGCAGGACCCCGCCTCCGGCCGGTACCAGCTCGGCGCGGAGCTGCTGCGCCTGGGCAACAGCTACCTCGATGTGCACGAGCTGCGGGCCCGGGCCCTGGTGTGGACGGACGACCTGGCGCGCTCCAGCGGCGAGAGCGTGCACCTGGGCGTCCTGCACCAGCACGGCGTGCTCATCGTGCACCACGTCTTCCGGCCGGACGACAGCCGCCAGGTGCTGGAGGTCGGCGCCATGCAGCCGCTGCACTCCACCGCCCTCGGCAAGGTCCTGGCGGCCTACGACCCGGTGGCGCACACCGAGGCGGTGGAGGTCGAGCGCAAGGCGTTCACCCCGGCGACCGTGACCGACCTGGACGCCTTCGAGTCGGTGCTGGACCTGACCCGCGCCAAGGGCTGGGCGGCGGACGTGGAGGAGACCTGGGAGGGCGTGGCCTCGGTGGCGGCGCCGATCCACGACCGGCGGCGGATGCCCGTCGGCGCGGTGGCCGTGACCGGCGCGGTGGAGCGGGTGTGCGACGGCGGGGAGCTGCGCTCGGAGCTGGTCGCGGCGGTGCGCGACTGCGCCCGCGCGGTCTCCCGCGACCTGGGCGCGAGCCGCTTCTGACCCCCTCGGGGGCCGCCGCCGACCCTTCCGGGGCCGCCCGACCCTGCGGGGGCGCTTCCGGCCTTCCGGTGGTACTGCGGCCCCCTCCACAGCCCTGGCGCGGCCCGGAGGCCGGCCTTCCGGGGTCACCGCCGACCCACCGGGGTCACCACGGACCCCTCCCGCGGCCCCGGTGGCGCCTCCGCGCGCCGCCAGGGGCCCCGGCGCTTCCCGGGCCCGTCCGCGGCCGGGTGGGGCGCCGCCCCACGGACGGGCGTCCCCGGCCGGTCGGGCGCATCATCGGATAACGATCCGATTTTCGACACCACACCCCTTGACGCAGTCTTCACCCAGGACAAAACTGCCGTTCATCGGTCGGCATTGTCGAACACCAAACGGCAATAGACGCTAGAGTGTGACAACGCCAAGGGCCGGCCATCGCCCTCACCTGAGGGCGCGGACCACCGGAGGGACCCGGGGTTCGCCTTCCCCTGGACGAAGGACAAAGGAGTCGCGGGTGTCCAGCTCCGACATCTTCATCGGCGAGACCATAGGTACCGCCCTGCTCATCCTGCTCGGTGGCGGCGTCTGCGCCGCCGTGACCCTCAAGAGCTCCAAGGCCCGCAACGCGGGCTGGCTGGCCATCACCTTCGGGTGGGGCTTCGCGGTGCTCACCGCCGTCTACACCACCGGTGCCCTCTCCGGGGCCCATCTGAACCCCGCGGTCACCGTCGGCATCGCCATCAAGGACGGCGCCTGGGGCGACGTCCCGGTCTACTTCGCCGGCCAGCTGCTCGGCGCGATGATCGGCGCCGCACTGGTCTGGGTCGTCTACTACGGGCAGTTCCAGGCCCATATGACCGACCGCGAGATCGTGGGCGGGCCGGCCTCCGGCAAGCCGGAGGAGGGCCCCCACTCGGAGGCCGCCAAGGCCGGACCGGTGCTCGGCGTCTTCTCCACCGGCCCCGAGGTCCGCGTCGTCTGGCAGAACCTGGCCACCGAGATCATCGCCACCGTGGTGCTCGTCCTCGCCGTGCTCACGCAGGGCCTCAACGACAGCGGCAAGGGCCTCGGCCCGCTCGGCGCCCTGATCACCGCCCTCGTCGTGGTCGGCATCGGCCTCTCCCTCGGCGGCCCGACCGGATACGCGATCAACCCGGCCCGCGACCTCGGCCCGCGCATCGTGCACTCCCTGCTCCCCCTGCCGAACAAGGGCGGCTCCGACTGGAGCTACGCGTGGATCCCCGTCGTCGGTCCGCTGGTCGGTGGAGCCGCCGCAGCGGGTATCTACAACCTCGCGTTCGCCTGAGCACGAGCCGTATCCGACGCACCGACCGCATCCCCTTCCCGACCGACCCGAGCAGGAGCACACCGTGACCGACGCACACACCACCACCTCGTCCCACGGCAGCGGTCCGTTCATCGCCGCCATCGACCAGGGCACCACGTCCAGCCGCTGCATCGTCTTCGACAAGGACGGCCGGATCGTCTCCGTCGACCAGAAGGAACACGAGCAGATCTTCCCCAAGCCGGGCTGGGTCGAGCACGACGCCGCCGAGATCTGGACCAACGTCCAGGAGGTCGTGGCGGGCGCGATCGAGAAGGCCGGCATCACCGCCGCCGACGTCAAGGCCATCGGCATCACCAACCAGCGCGAGACCACGCTGCTCTGGGACAAGAACACCGGTGAGCCCGTCCACAACGCCATCGTCTGGCAGGACACCCGCACCGACGCCCTCTGCAAGGAGCTGGGCCGCAACGTCGGCCAGGACCGCTTCCGCCGCGAGACCGGCCTCCCGCTGGCCTCCTACTTCGCCGGCCCCAAGGCCCGCTGGCTGCTGGACAACGTCGAGGGCCTGCGCGAGCGCGCCGAGCGCGGCGAGATCCTCTTCGGCACCATGGACTCCTGGGTCATCTGGAACCTGACCGGCGGCACCGAGGGCGGCGTCCACGTCACCGACGTCACCAACGCCTCCCGCACCATGCTGATGAACCTGCACACCATGGAGTGGGACGACAAGATCCTCACCTCCATGGAGGTCCCCGCCGAGATCCTGCCCGAGATCCGGTCCTCGGCCGAGGTCTACGGGCTCGCCAAGGGCGGCGCCCTCGACGGCGTCCCGGTCGCCTCCGCGCTCGGCGACCAGCAGGCCGCCCTCTTCGGCCAGACCTGTTTCGCCAAGGGCGAGGCCAAGTCCACCTACGGCACCGGCACCTTCATGCTGATGAACACCGGCGAGACGCCGGTGAACTCCTACAACGGCCTGCTCACCACGGTCGGTTACCGCATCGGCGACCAGAAGGCCGTCTACGCCCTGGAAGGCTCCATCGCCGTCACCGGCTCGCTGGTGCAGTGGATGCGCGACCAGATGGGCCTCATCAACTCCGCCGCCGAGATCGAGACCCTCGCGCTCTCGGTCGGGGACAACGGCGGCGCGTACTTCGTCCCGGCGTTCTCCGGCCTGTTCGCCCCGTACTGGCGCTCCGACGCCCGCGGTGTGATCGCCGGCCTGACCCGGTACGTCACCAAGGCGCACATCGCCCGCGCCGTCCTGGAGGCCACCGCCTGGCAGACCCGCGAGATCACCGACGCCATGACCAAGGACTCCGGCGTCGAGCTGACCGCGCTCAAGGTCGACGGCGGCATGACCTCCAACAACCTGCTGATGCAGACCCTCTCGGACTTCCTGGACGCCCCCGTGGTGCGCCCGATGGTCGCCGAGACGACCTGCCTCGGCGCCGCCTACGCCGCCGGCCTGGCCGTCGGCTTCTGGCCCGACACCGACGCCCTGCGCGCCAACTGGCGCCGGGCCGCCGAGTGGACCCCGCGCATGGACGCCGATCAGCGTGAGCGCGAGTACAAGAACTGGCTCAAGGCCGTGGAGCGGACCATGGGCTGGCTCGACGAGGAAAACTGACAGGAGCAGCTAACAATGACCACCCTGCAGAGCGCCCCCTCCGGGGCGTACCCGGCATCCGGCTCGGTGTCCTCCTTCAAGGCGGCGAGCCGCGCCGAGACCCGGGAGCAGCTCTCCACGGCGACGTACGACCTCCTGGTGATCGGCGGCGGCATCCTGGGCATCTCCACCGCCTGGCACGCCGCTCAGTCCGGGCTGCGGGTGGCCCTGGTGGACGCCGGCGACTTCGCCGGCGCCACCTCCTCCGCCTCCTCCAAGCTCCTCCACGGCGGTCTGCGCTACCTGCAGACCGGCGCGGTGAAGCTGGTCGCGGAGAACCACTTCGAGCGGCGCGCGGTCTCCCGCCAGGTGGCGCCGCACCTGGCGAACCCGCTCACCTTCTACCTCCCCGTCTACAAGGGCGGCCCGCACGGCGCCGCCAAGCTGGGCGCCGGCGTCTTCGCCTACTCGGCGCTCTCCGCCTTCGGCGACGGCGTCGGCCACCTGCTCGGCCCGGCGAAGGCCGCGGCCGACGTGCCCGAGCTGCGCACCGACAACCTCAAGGCCGTCGCGGTCTACGGCGACGACCAGATGAACGACGCCCGCATGGCCCTGATGACGGTCCGCGCGGCCGTCGAGGCGGGCGCCACCGTCCTCAACCACGCCGAGGTCACCGGACTGCGCTTCACCCGAGGCCGGGTCACCGGCGCGGAGCTGAAGGACCGCACGGACGGCGCCGAGTTCGGCGTCGACGCCCGCCTGGTGCTCAACGCCACCGGCCCGTGGGTGGACCACCTGCGCCGGATGGAGGACGCGGGCGCGGCCCCGTCGATCCGCCTCTCCAAGGGCGCCCACCTGGTCCTCAAGCGCACCTCCCCGTGGAAGGCGGCGCTCGCCACCCCGATCGACAAGTACCGGATCACCTTCGCCCTGCCCTGGGAGGACATGCTCCTGCTCGGCACCACGGACGAGGAGTTCGAGGGCGACCCGGCGGACGTGGCGGTGACCGAGAAGGACACCTCGCAGATCCTGGACGAGGCCGCGTTCTCCATCCGCGACCAGCAGCTCTCCCGGGACCTGATCACCTACTCCTTCGCCGGTCTGCGGGTGCTCCCCGGCGGCCCGGGCGACACCTCGAAGGCCAAGCGGGAGACCGTGGTCACCGAGGGCCGCGGCGGGATGCTGTCGGTGGCCGGTGGCAAGTGGACCACCTTCCGGCACATCGGACGCACCGTCATGAACAAGCTGGCGACGCTCCCGGGCCGTCCGCTGGCCGAGGACATGGAGCCCATCGCCCGGCTGCCGAAGAAGCTCCCGCTGCCCGGTATCGCCAACCCGAACGCGGTGGCCCACCGGCTCCTGGTCGACGGCGGCACCCCCGGTCCGCGGATGGCCGCCGACACCGCCCGGCACCTGGCGACGCACTACGGCTCCCTGTCGTTCGACATCGCCCGCCTGGCGACCGAGAACCCGGCCCTGGCCGAGCGCGTCCACCCGGACGCGCCCGAGATCTGGGCCCAGGTCGCCTACGCCCGCGACCACGAGTGGGCCGAGACCGCGGACGACGTGCTGCGCCGCCGCACCACCCTCACCATCCGTGGCCTGGCGACGGACGAGATCCGCGGCCGGGTGGAGGAGATGCTCCGGGCGCGCTGACGCGGGCCCGTGGGGCGGACGCGGGGCGGCTCCGGGAGGGGCCGCCCCGCACCCGTCGCCGGGCCGGTTCCCCGGGGGCCGGAAGTTCACCCCGCTGTGCAAGAGGGCTGCGGCGGGGTACCTGGGAAGCCGTAAGGTTGGGGCGGTACGAGAGGGAACTTCGGAAGGAGGCCTGGGTGATCGAGCTCGAGGGGGTTCCCGAGCTGATCGACCCGGTCATGGTGGCCGCGTTCGAGGGCTGGAACGACGCCGGCGACGCCGCGTCCACGGCGGTCGCGCACCTGGACAGGGAGTGGAAGGGCGAGGTCTTCGCGGCGCTCGACGCCGAGGACTACTACGACTTCCAGGTCAACCGGCCCACGGTGTACCTGGACGGCGCCGTGCGGAAGATCGTGTGGCCCACCACCCGGCTGTCCGTGGTCCGGATCGGCGGCGACAAGCCGCGTGACCTGGTGCTCGTCCGGGGCATCGAACCGTCCATGCGCTGGCGCTCGTTCTGCAACGAGATCCTGGGCTTCGCCCATGAGCTGGGCGTCGAGATGGTGGTCATCCTGGGCGCGCTGCTCGGCGACACCCCGCACACCCGGCCCGTCCCGGTCAGCGGCATCACCTCCGACCCCGAGCTCGCCCGCACCATGGACCTGGAGGAGACCCGCTACGAGGGGCCGACCGGCATCGTCGGCATCCTCCAGGAGGCGTGCACCCACGCGGGCGTCCCCGCGGTCAGCCTCTGGGCCGCCGTCCCGCACTACGTCTCCCAGCCGCCCAACCCCAAGGCCACCCTGGCGCTGCTCAACCGCCTGGAGGACCTGATCGATCTGCGCATCCCGCTCGGCGAACTCCCCGAGGACGCACGGGCGTGGCAGCTCGGGGTGGACCAACTGGCCGCCGAGGACAGCGAGGTGGCGGAGTACGTGCAGACGCTGGAGGAGGCCCGCGACACGGCGGACCTCCCGGAGGCGTCCGGCGAGGCCATCGCCCGCGAGTTCGAGCGCTATCTGCGCCGGCGGGACGGCGGCACGGGCCCGGGCGTCCCCGGCGGTCCGGGCGGGCACGCGACGGACGGCGGCGAGGGCAGCTCCTATCTGCGGGACACCGCCACGGGCGGCGGCCGCACCCGCCCGCCGATGCCGTCCCGGCCCGAGACCGGCCCGGACGCGGAGCAGGGCCCCGATGCCGGTGACGACGACAGTGACAGCGGCGCCCCGGGCGTTGCCGGAGCGGACGGCTCGGCGCGGGAGGCGTCGGACGCCCCGGCCGAGGACGCCACCGGACCGGACACGGGCCCGGACGGGTCCCCGTCGTCCGAAGCGCCCTCGTCCGAAGCGCCGTCGTCCGAGTCCTCGGAGGGGGACGACCCCCAGGGGAAGTGACCGCCCGGCGGTACACGCACACAAACGGACGGAGGGGCGGCACCCGCAGCGGGTGCCGCCCCTCCCCCGTGCCCGGGGCCCGGGCTCAGGGACGCGAACGGGCCGTCAGAGCGCCACGCCCAGCAGCGCGTCGACCGAACGGGACACCAGACCGGGCGCGCCCTCGTCCGTACCGCCCTCGGACTGCTGCCGCTCGGCCCAGCGGTCGACGGCGGCGAGCGCGGCGGGGGCGTTCAGGTCGTCGGCGAGGGCCGCGCGGATCTCGTCCAGCAGACCGTCCGCCGACGGGCCGTCGGGCCGGGAGACCGCCGCGCGCCAGCGGCCGAGGCGCTCCACGGCCTCCCGCAGCACGGTGTCGGTCCACTCCCAGTCGGCCCGGTAGTGGTGGGCGAGGAGCGCGAGCCGGATCGCGGCCGGGTCGACGCCCTCGCGGCGCAGGGCGGAGACGAAGACCAGGTTGCCCTTGGACTTGGACATCTTCTCGCCGTCCAGGCCGACCATGCCGGCGTGGACGTACGCCTTGGCGAAGGGGTGCTCGCCGGTGAGGACCTGGGCGTGCGAGGCGCCCATCTCATGGTGGGGGAAGACCAGGTCGGAGCCGCCGCCCTGGACGTCGAAGCCCATCCCGAGGTGGTCCAGGGCGATGGCGACGCACTCGATGTGCCAGCCCGGCCGGCCGCGGCCGAGGCTGCCGCCGTCCCAGCTCGGCTCGCCCTCGCGGGCGGCCATCCAGAGCATCGGGTCGAGGGGGTTCTTCTTGCCGGGGCGCTCGGGGTCGCCGCCGCGCTCGGCGGAGAGCAGCCGCATCGCCTCCGCGTCCAGGTGGGAGACCTCCCCGAAGTGGGGGTCCGCCTCGACGGAGAAGTAGACGTCGCCCTCCAGCTCGTACGCGGCGCCCGCGTCCCGGAGCCGTTCCACGAGGGGGACGATGCCGGGTATCGCCTCCACGGCGCCGATGTAGTGCTTCGGGGGGAGCATCCGCAGGGCGGTCATGTCCTCACGGAACAGGGCCGTTTCCCGCTCGGCGAGGTCGGCCCAGTCGTGCCCGTCGCGGATCGCGCGTTCGAGCAGGGGGTCGTCGACGTCCGTCACGTTCTGGACGTAGTGGACCTGCCGCTTGGTGTCGAGCCACACGCGCTGCACGAGGTCGAACGCGTTGTAGGTCGCCGCGTGTCCCAGGTGGGTGGCGTCGTACGGCGTGATGCCGCACACGTAGATACGGGCGACGGGACCGGGGTCGAGGGTCACGGGACCACCGGTCGCGGTGTCGTGGATCCTGAGGTCGCGGCCCTTGCCGGGCAGGGCGGGGACCTCGGAAGCGGGCCAGGCATGCATGCGTCGAGCCTAACCGGACGCCTGTTCCGGATACGAACCGGATCTGTGCTGTTGGCCGGTTGGGCACTCTTGCGCTCCGGGGCGCGTTGTGCCTGGCAGCGCGGGGTGCCGGGGGCCGGTGGCCCCCCGCGGTCACACCGGCGGCCAGGGGATCGCGGGCCACTCGCCGGACGGCACGGGGTGGGTGCCCCTCTCCAGCAGGGTGCCGACGCGGGTGCGCAGGGCGGCCACCTCCGCCGCGGTCAGCAGTTCGGCCAGACGGGTGGTGAGCGGCGCCCCCTCGGTGAGGGAGGCGGCCACCGAGCCGAGGGCCTCGCGGGCGTCGGCGGTCAGGGGTTCGCCGGCCCAGCCCCAGAGCAGGGTGCGCAGCTTGTCGTCGGTGTGGAAGCTGACGCCGTGGTCGATGGCGTACAGCCCGCCGTCGCCGGTCGGCAGCAGATGGCCGCCCTTGCGGTCGCCGTTGTTGATCACCGCGTCGAGGACCGCGAGGCGGCGCAGCCGCTCGTCGTCGGCGTGGACCAGCAGGGCGGTGCGGCCCTCCCCCACGTCCGCGAAGCCGACCGCCTTCCAGCCCGCGCCGGGCTCCTCGCCCTCCACCAGGGCCAGCAGCCCGTCGCCGTCGGCGGGGGCGGTGTCCACCCAGAGCTGGACCATGCCCCGCCCGTAGGGGCCGTCGCGCAGGACGGTGGGCGGCACCAGGCCCCAGCCGGTCGCCTCGGACAGCTCGTAGGCGGCCATCTCACGCTGGGCGAGATTGCCGTCGGGGAAGTCCCACAGGGGGCGCTCCCCCGCGACGGGCTTGTAGACGCAGTGCGCCTCCTCGCCGTCGCGCGCGACCGTGCAGAAGAGGACCGCGTTGGACGCCTCCCGGACCCGGCCCCGTACGGTCAGCTCGCCCTCGGTGAGCAGTGCGACGGTGCCGGCGGCGGACCCGGTCCCGGCCCCGCTCACGGACCCGGTCCCGGCCTCGGCCCCGCTCACGGGCCCGGTCGCGGTCACGCTCCGCGCCGGTATCCGTTCTGGCGCGGACATACGTGTCCCTCCGGGTCGAGCGGCAGGCTGCACAGCGGGCACGGCGGGCGGCCGGCGTTCACCACGTCCAGGGCGCGCTTGGCGAAGGCGCGGGCCTGGGCGCCGGTGAGGCGCACCCGCAGCATGGGCGGGCCGTTCTCCTCGTCCTGGAGCAGGCGCTCCTCGGCCTCGGCGAGGTCCTCGTCGGAGTCCGCGTCGAGTTCGACGAGCGCCTGGGCCTCGACGATCATGCGCTGTTCCTCGCCGTCCCAGGCGAGCGCCATGGTGCCGACCCGGAACTCCTCCTCGACCGGGTTGTCGAGGGGCGCGGTGTCCGCGACGTCCGCGGGGGCCATCGCGGGGACGGGGGCGTTGCCCCCGGTGCGCCGCACGACCTCGTCCAGCAGTTCGTCGATCCGTTCGGCGAGTGCGGCGACCTGGGTCTTCTCCAGCGCGACGCTGGTGACGCGCCCTGCGGCGGATGCCTGCAGGAAGAACGTACGGCGTCCAGGCAACCCGACCGTGCCGGCCACGAATCGTTCCGGCGGGTCGTAGAGGAACACCTGACGGGACACGTCCTGATCTCCCTTGGGATCGGTCTTCGGATCGGGCTGTCGGTCCACCTGCCGGGCTACGGGTTCCCCCTGCGCCGTGGCCTGTCCACCCTACTGCGCGGAGCGATCACGGTGCGCCCGCGCCGCCTCCGACGACGGCCCGGCCGTTGTCTCCGTCCCGCGCCTCCGCTGCCCCGTCGGCCGGGGCGGGCGGCGCCAGGGCGGCGAAGTCGCCGGTGTCGCCGAGCCTGAGGAGGAAGGGGCGGGTGCGGGTGTAGCGCACGGCGGTCACCGAGCAGGGCTCGACCTGGACCCGCTGGAACAGGTCGAGATGCATCCCGAGGGCGTCGGCCACCAGGGACTTGATGATGTCGCCGTGCGAGCACATGACGTAGACGGCGTGCTCGCCGTGCGCCGCCTCGATCCGCGCGTTCCAGTCGCGGACCGCCTCCACGGCGCGGGTCTGCATGGCGCGCATCGACTCGCCGCCGGGGAAGGCGGCGGCGGAGGGGTGCTGCTGCACGATCTCCATCAGGGGCTGGTCGGCGAGTTCGCCGAGTTTGCGGCCCGACCAGTCTCCGTAGTCGCACTCGCTGATCCGCTCGTCCGTCTCCAGGGCGAGGCCGGGACGGGCGTCGAGGAGCGGCTGAAGGGTCTCCCGGCAGCGCTCCAGGGGACTGGAGACCGCGGCGGCGATCGGCAGTGCGGCGAGCCGCGCGGGCAGGGCCGCGGCCTGGGCGGCGCCGCGTTCGTCGAGGTGGACGCCGGGCGTCCGCCCGGCCAGCACCCCGGCGGTGTTGGCGGTGGAACGTCCGTGCCGTACGAGGATCAGCGTGGCCATGACGGCAAGCCTACGGCCCGCGCCCGCACGGGCCGCCCGGACGGGAGCGACGGCCGCGGCCGGGCCGTGGCGGGGTGGTGCGGAGGGGTTCAGCGCGGGCCGGTGGGAGCGCCCGGGTGTGTGCACGGGCCGGGACGGGGAAGAATGCGCGCCGTGATCGTGGACTGTGCCATCTACCGCGACGGGCGCCGCACCGAGGGCCCGTCGGACTTCGCCGAGGCCCTCGCCCAGGCGCGGGCGACCGGTGACGCGTTCCTCTGGGTCGGCCTGCACGAGCCGACGGAGGGCGAGTTCGACCATGTGGCGGAGGAGTTCGGCCTGCACCCGCTGGCGGTGGAGGACGCGCTGAAGGCGCATCAGCGGCCGAAGCTGGAGGTCTACGACGACTCGCTGTTCGTCGTCCTGAAGCCGATCGTCTACGAGGCGGAGAGCGACACGGTCAGCGCCGGGGAGCTGATGGTCTTCATAGGCGACTCCTTCGTCGTGACCGTCCGGCACGGCGAGGGCGCGCCGCTGGGCGCCGTGCGGGAGCGGCTGGAGGCGGAGCCCGCGGTGCTGCGGCACGGGCCGACCGCGGTGCTCTACGCGATCAGCGACGCGGTCGTGGACCACTACATCGAGGTCGCGGCCGAACTCCAGGTGGACCTGGAGGAGATGGAGACCAAGGTCTTCGCGCCGGGCGGCCGGGACGCGAAGAACACGGCGGCGAGGATCTACACCTTCAAGCGGCAGGTGCTGGAGTTCCGCCGCGCGGCGGGCCCGCTCGCCGCACCGATGACCCGGCTGGCGAGCGCGGGGGTCCCGTTCGTCCACGAACACTCCCAGCCCTTCTTCCGGGACGTCAGCGATCATCTGACCCGGGCGAACGAGCTGGTCGAGAGCCTGGACCGGCTGGTGTCGGACATCCTGGCCGCGCATCTGGCGCAGATGGGCGTGCGGCAGAACGACGACATGCGCAAGATCTCGGCCTGGGCGGCGATGGCCGCGGTGCCGACGATGGTCGCCGGGGTGTACGGGATGAACTTCGAGCACATGCCGGAGCTGCGGCAGACCTGGGGCTACCCGCTGGTGGTGCTGCTGATGGCGGGGGCGATGGCGGGTCTGTACCGGCTGTTCAAGCGGAACGGCTGGCTGTGACGGCGTCCGGCCGCCCCCGGCGCGGGGTGCGCCGGGGGCGGCCGGTCGGGGCGTGCGGGCCGGCGCGGGGTGCGCCGGGGCGTGCGGGGAGCGTCAGAAGGCGGGGGCGGGGGCCGGGGGGCCGTCGAGGGCGCCGCGCCGCTCGGGCATCCTGAGGGTGATCATCCGGTGCCAGCCGCCGAGCCGTTCGTACGCGTACATCGCGTGGATGCCGGCCGCGAGCGCCGCGGACTTGGCGCGGGGCCACTTCAGCAGCCGGCCCATGTGGCTCATCACGGCGAGGGAGACGTCCCGGTAGATCCTGATCTCGGCGAGCGCGCTCTCGCGGAGCACCCGGTGGATCGTGCGGCCGTGGCCCTCGGCCGCGAGGCGGAGCAGTTCCTCGTGGCAGTAGGCGAGGTGGTTGTCCTCGTCGTGCGAGATCTGCCGGATGGCCTTGCCGACCTCGGGGTGGTCGCCGAAGTACTTCGTCAGCATCTCCATCTGGTCGGCGGCCCGCTGCTCGGTGACCCGGCTGTGGGAGAGGTAGACGACGATGTCCTGCTCGGACAGCGACTCGTCCCGCCGCAGCTTGTCGTGGGCGAGCCCGATGCCCTGCCGCTCCAGCAGCATCGTGTAGTCGGTGTCGGGCGGGACGGGCACGGGTTCGAGCTGGCGCTTCTTGAGCAGGGCGTTGAAGATGCGCCCGTGCTTGTCCTCGTCGGCGCCGTGCCGGGTGATCCTGGGCGCCATGTCCCGCATGCTCTCGGGGACCAGAGCGGCGATACGGGCGTTCTCCCAGCCGCCCTGGGCCTCGCCGCTGGCCGCGATGGAGCAGAACAACTGATAGCTGTCGTCGCTGTCGATGATCTCCTGGAAGAGACTGCGTGCCGAGAGCATGTCTGCCACCTCCTTCACAGCGGACGCCTTGGGACGACCGCAGAGAAAAGGGTCACATGCGACATGCCGGGCGAGCCAACACCTGAGGGCCCAAACTCGCCCGAATGGGGGATGTTATTCGGTGGCACGCAGGCAGTAACCACGGCGCGGCCGGCGCGTTGTACCGCGTGACGGCCGTGGCGGGGAAGACCCCCGAGCCCCCACCACGGCCGCAGAACCTCCCGGAGCACGGCCGGTCCCCGGGGCGCCTCGCGCTCCGGGGACCGGCCGTTCGCCATGTGCGGGGGTCTGCGTGTTGCGTGGGTCCCCCGCCGCGCGGGTCTAGGCGAGGCCGGCCAGCTCCAGGGCCTCGGTGCCGGCCCGGAGGGCCGTGATCCGCTCGTCCAGGGTGAAGCCGGCCGGGGCGAGGGTGAGGGTGGTGACCCCGGCGGCCGCGTAGGCCGTCATCCGGTCCGCGATGCGCTGGACCGGGCCGAGCAGGGCGGTCTGGTCGATCAGCTGGTGCGGCACGGCGGCGGCCGCGGCCGCCTTGTCCCCGTCCAGGTACTTGTCCTGGATCTCCGCCGCCTCCTTCTCGTAGCCCATGCGCTGCGCGAGCTGGTTGTAGAAGTTCTGCTTGCGGCTGCCCATGCCGCCCACGTACAGCGCGGTGTACGGGCGGAACATGTCGGCGAGGCCGGTCACGTCGTCGCCGACGGCCAGCGGGAGGGTCGGGCAGACGTCGAAGCCGTCCATCGTCTTCCCGGCCTTCTCCCGGCCCGCGCGGATGTGGCGGACCGCGGTCTCCTCCAGGTGCTCGGCGGAGGGGAAGATCAGCAGGGCGCCGTCGGCGATCTCGCCGGTCTGCTCCAGGTTCTTCGGGCCGATCGCGGCGATGTAGAGCGGGATGTGCTCGCGCTCCGGGTGCACGGTGAGCTTCAGTGGCTTGCCGGGCCCGTCCGGGAGGGGCAGGGTCCAGTGCTCACCCTCGTAGCTCAGCCGCTCGCGGGTCATCGCCTTGCGGACGATCTCCACGTACTCGCGGGTGCGGGCCAGCGGCTTGTCGAACTTCACGCCGTACCAGCCCTCGGAGACCTGCGGGCCGGACACACCGAGGCCGAGGCGGAAGCGGCCGCCGGAGAGCGAGTCGAGGGTGGCCGCCGTCATCGCCGTCATCGCTGGCTGGCGGGCGGGGATCTGGAGGATCGCGGAGCCGACGTCGATGCGCTCCGTCTGGGCGGCGACCCAGCTCAGCACGGTGGGGGCGTCGGAGCCGTACGCCTCCGCCGCCCAGCAGACGTCGTAGCCGAGCCTGTCGGCCTCCTGCGCGACCGCGAGGTTGTCGCCGTCCATCCCCGCGCCCCAGTAACCGAGGTTGATGCCGAGCCGCATGTCGCTCCCTCTTACTGATCAGTAACGTCCCTTTCCGGTGACTCTAGCGCGCGAGCGGGGCGACCGGCAGGGGGACGTTGTCCACAGGGTCTCTCAGCGTGCGCCCCTGGCCAGTAATCTCAGCGCCCATGGAGCAGAGGCATCTCGGCCGCACCGGCCTGCGCGTGTCCCGGATCGGGCTCGGCACCCTCACCTGGGGCCGGGACACGGGCGAGCACGACGCCGCGGAGCAGTTGAAGGCGTTCTGGGAGGCCGGGGGCACGCTCGTCGACACGGCGGACGTCTACGGCGGCGGCGAGGCCGAGTACCTGCTGGGCCAGCTGGTCGAACGGCTGGTGCCCCGGCAGGACCTGGTCATCGCGACGAAGGCGGGCAGCGTGCGCGATCCGGACCGCCGGTTCGACGGCTCGCGCGGGCATCTGCTCGCCGCGCTGGACGCGTCGCTGGCGCGGCTGGGCACGGAGTACGTGGACCTGTGGCAGGTCCACGCCTTCGACCCGGACACCCCGCTGGAGGAGACCCTCCAGGCACTCGACATCTCGGTGAGCAGCGGGCGGGCGCGGTACGCGGGCGTGTCGAACTTCTGCGGCTGGCAGCTCGCCAAGGCAGGCACCTGGCAGCTCGCGGCGCCCGGGCCGCGCACCCGGCTGGCGAGCACGCAGATGGAGTACTCGCTCCTCCAGCGGGGCGTGGAGCGGGAGGTGCTGCCGGCCGCGCTGGACCTGGGCATCGGGCTGCTGCCGTCCTCGCCGCTGGGGCGGGGCGTGCTCACGGGCAAGTACCGCACGGCGGTCCCGGCGGACTCGCGGGGCGCGTCCGAGCACATGGCCCCGTTCGTCGAGCCGTACCTCGACGACGCGGCGGCCCGCATCGTGGACGCGGTCGCCACGGCGGCGGACGGCCTGGCGTCGACCCCGCTCGCGGTGGCCCTGGCGTGGGTCCGGGACCGCCCGGGCGTCGTCGCCCCGATCCTCGGCGCGCGCAACGCGCAGCAGCTCACGGCCGCGTTGTCGGTGGAGGCGCTTAGTCTTCCTGACGAGATCTGCCAGGCGCTGGACGATGTGTCCGCGCCCGTGCACCGCTATCCCGACCAGGACTGGAGCACGCTGTGAGCGCCCCCACCCCGCCGTCCCCCGACGCCCCCTCCGCGCCCCCGGCCGCCGGGACGGACCCGGCCCCGCCCGGGGGCGTGGAGGGGCCCGCCCCGGAGGGGGTGGGGGGCGCGGCAGCCGCCGGGGCGGCGGCGGAGACCGACGGGGACGCCACCGTGCCCGCGCCGCCGGCTGCCGGGGGCACGGGGGGCGGCGAAGCCGCCGAGAGTGCGGGGGCGCGGGCCGCCGGGGCGGCCGCCGCCCCCGGGGGGGGCGGGGCGGCCACCCGGGGCCACGCCGCGCCCCCGGCCGGCGGGGATACGACTAGGGGAGGGGTGGGAGACACGGTGAGAACAAGAGGGTAG